>DATGLP010000029.1 GCA_035294085.1 Acidimicrobiales bacterium
TTCGCCCTCGAGACCCAGCACGGCAAGGTGCACGAGTTCGGCGTGCGCATCGAGGAGATGCTCATCGTCCACGAGGACCGCACCGAGATCATCTCCACCTTCCCGGTACAGGAGATCACCCTCGCTGGCTGAGGAAGGCGCTGCGCCCGAATCGGGGCCAGCTGGCCGCGGCGCGGTCGGCGGTGGCTGGAACCGCGCCGCCGCGCTGCGTTCCTTCTCGCCCGGCGACGGCGCGCGCGTGAGCTACCTGCCCGACGGCTACCTGCAGCTGTCGCCGCTGCGCTTCCTGCCCGACTCGGACGTCGGCCTCTGGTCGTCGTACTCCGGCGCGCTCGACGCCGAGGGCTACCTCGTGGCGAGCGTCGGAAGCCTGCTCGTGGAGGCAGGAGAGCGAGCCCTGCTCGTCGACGCCGGCTTCGGGCCGGTGAGCGAGCCGGCGGAGCGCACCCCCGCCGAGCTCGGTGCCATCCGCTGCGGCGCGCTGCTCGACAGCCTCGCCGGGGTGGGTCGCGACCCGGCGAGCATCGAGGCCGTCGCCTTCACCCACCTGCACGACGACCACGTCGGGTGGGCGCGCACCGGCTCTCCGTTCGCGAACGCGACGTGGCTCGTGCCCGCCGAGGAGGTCCGGCACGCGCTCGCCACCGCCGGCTTCCTGCCCCTCGGCGAGCCCGAGGACCGCGTGCGTCCGGTGGAGGCGGGCGAGGAGGTCTTCCCCGGCGTGAGCGCGCTGCCGACGCCGGGCCACACACCCGGCCATTGCAGCTACGTCGTGGAGGTGGGCGGCGTGCGCATCGTCGTCATCGGCGACGTGATGCACTCGCCGGTCCAGGTAGCGCGCCACGACCTGCGGGCGGCGAGCGACTGGCACCCAGAGCTCGGCCGGGCGACGCGACGCCGCCTCCTCGGTCGCCTCGAAGCCGACGGCAGCGTCGGCTTCGCCGTCCACTTCGGGAGTGTCGTCTTCGGGCGGGTCGAGCGGGCCGGCTCGGTGCTCGCCTGGCGCGGCTCGGACCCGGTGCCGCCCGAGGCCACGGGAGGGGAGGAACCATGACCACGACCGATCCCGGCGCGAACCCCACGACGGCGCGCGCGCTCTGGTTCACGGCCGCCCGCAACGCCGAGCTGATCGAGGAGCCGGTGGCGGCGCCGAGGGGCGACGAGGTGACGGTGCGGGCGATCGTCTCGCTCGTCAGCGCCGGCACCGAGCTCCTCGTGTACCGGGGCGAGCTTCCCGCCGAGGACGACCTCGGGCTCGCGACGTGCAAGGGCAGCTTCGGCTTCCCGGTGAAGTACGCCTACCAGGTCGTGGGGCAGGTGGTCGCCGCGGGGGAGGACGCCGACTACCGCCCGGGCGACGTCGTCTTCGCGCGTCACCCACACCAGGAGCTGTTCACGATGACGAGCACGGGCTGGCTGCTGCGGCGCGTGCCGGCCACCGTCTCGCCCGAGCGCGCCGCGTTCGTCAACCTCCTCGAGGTGGCGCTCAACTGCATGCTCGACGTGCCCGTCCGCTTCGGCGACGTCGTCGCCGTCTACGGGCAGGGCGTCGTCGGGAGCTTCTGCGCGCAGCTGGCGCGCCGCACGGCGGGCGTGCTCGTCGTGGTCGACCCGATCGCGCAGCGGCGCGAGGCGGCGCTGCGCTGGGGCGCTGACGCCGCGGTGACCCCCGAGGAGGCGCCCGAGACCATCGCCCGCCTGAGCGGGGGACGCGGCGCCGACGTGTGCATCGAGGCGAGCGGTGCGCCGCCGGCACTGCAGGACGCCATCCGAGCCGCCGGCCAGGAGGCCACGATCGCCGAGGTGTCCTTCTTCGGCGCTCGCGACGTGCACCTCCGGCTGTCGCCGGAGTTCCACTACCGGCGGCAGCGGATCGTGAGCTCCCAGGTGAGCAGCGTCGGCTCCGGACTGCAGCCGCGGTGGGACTTCGCCCGCCGGAACGCCGCCGCCTTCGGCATCCTCGAGCAGGAGTGGCTGGAGACGCCCGTCTCCCACAGGATCCCCTTCGACCGAGCGCCCGAGGCCTACCGCATCATCGACGAGCGGCCGAACGAGGCCACCGGGATCCTCCTCGTCTACGGCACGGACGGCTGAGCGCTCAGGAGCCCGCCAGGGCGTCGAGCGCGGCGAGCTGGCCCTCGGAGAGCTCCAGCCCCGCTGCCGCGCAGTTCTCCTCCAGGTGGGCCACCGAGCCGGTGCCGGGGATCGGGAGCATGACCGGCGATCGCGCGAGCAGCCATGCCAGGGCGACCTGCGCCGGAGTGGCGCCCGTCTCGGCCGCGATCGCCAGGTGCACCGGGCTCCGCTGGGCGAGCGCCCCGTTGCCGAGCGGCCACCAGGGGATGAAGCCGAGCCCCTCGCGCTCGCAGTAGCGCAGGACGTCCTCGGCGGCGCGGCTCTGGAGGTTGTACTCGTTCTGGACGGTCACCACGTCGACGAGCTGCTGGGCGGCGACCACCTGGTCGAGGGTCACGCTGGACAGCCCGATGGCTCGCACCTTGCCCTCGGCCTGCAGCTCGCCGAACACGCCCACCTGCTCCTCGAAGCTCACCTTCGGGTCGACCTTGTGGAGCTGGAACAGGTCGATGCGCTCGAGGCCGAGGCGCCGCAGGCTCATCTCGCACTCCTGGCGGATGAACTCGGCCCGCCCCACCGGCACGTAGACCCCCGGGCCGGTCCGCACCGTGCCCGCCTTCGTGGCGATGACCAGTCCTTCGGGGTAGGGCCACAGCGCCTCGCGGATGAGCTCCTCGCTCACGTAGGGGCCGTAGGAATCGGCCGTGTCGATCAGGTCGACGCCGAGCTCGACCGCTCGGCGCAGGACGCGGATCGCCTCGTCGCGGTCGGCCGGTGGGCCCCAGCAGCCGCTGCCCGTGAGCTGCGCCGCGCCGAAGCCCAGACGGTGGACGGTTAGGCCGGCGATCGTGAAGGTCCCAGCCGCCGCGACGCCAGCCGAGTGATGACCGGTCAAGAAGGCCCCCTTCGAGGTCGGTAGCACAGAGATTGTATGATGCACGATCCATCGCTGCAGAACCCGTGCCCCTGCGTGGCGGCTGCGGGGCGCGCCTGGAGGTCCTGCATTTGTCCCGGTGGGCGATCCTCGGAACGAGCAGCTTCGCCGATCACGCCGTGGCGCCGGCGATCCTCGCGCTCGATGGCGCCAGCATCGCCGCGGTGCTGAGCCGGGACCGCTCCCGCGGCGAGGCCTTCGCGGCTCGTCACGGGGCCCGCCGGGTCTACACCTCCTACGAGGAGCTGCTGCGAGACGAGGACGTCGACATCGTCTACGTCGCGACGCCGAACGCGCTCCATGCCGACCAGGTGGTCGCTGCTGCCGGTGCGGGCAAGCACGTCCTGTGCGAGAAGCCGCTCGCGACGTCGGTGCGGGACGCCCGGCGCGCGCTCGAGGCGTGCCGGGCCGCGGGGGTCCGGCTCGGCGTGAACTTCCAGGCCCGACACCACCGCTTCGTCCCCGAGCTCAAGCAGCTCCTCGCGGCTGGCCGCATCGGGGAGGTCGTCACCGCCGAGGTCTGGGCGTGCCCCGGGCGTTTCCCGTCGCTCGGCTGGCGCGCCGACCCGCGCCTCGCCGGCCTCGGCGCCGTCCACAACCTCGGCGTGCACTGCTACGACCTGCTGCGCTGCCTGCTCGAGGTGGAGATCGTCGAGGTGACGGCGCTGCTCGACGTCGGGCGCACGGCGGCGCTCGAGCACGTCGCGCTCGTCCTGGCCCGGCTGTCGAACGGCGCCCTCGCCTACGTCAACGCCGGCGACGCCTCTGCCGAGCCGTCCGGCGACCTCGTGCTGCGCGGGAGCGAGGGCTCCGTGGTGGGCCGCTCGGTGACGCCGCCGGGCGGCGACCTCGTCGAGGTCGTCGTCACCTCGGCCGCGGGCTCCGCCGAGCGGCTCACGGGCGCGACGGACGAGACGCACCTCGGCGCGGTGGCGGCGTTCGAGCGAGCGGTGCACGAGGGCCGGGAGCCCGACGCGTCCGGTCTCGACGGGCTGCGCGCCGCTCAGGTGGTTGAGGCCGTCGTCGCCTCGGCGCGAGAGGGGCGGACGGTGCAGGTCGACCTGGACGACTGAGGGGCGCCGAGGCGCTGGCGCCGATTCCCCCTCAGGCGAGGAGGCGTTCGTCGTAGTCGACCCGGCTGAGCACCCGGGGGGCGCCGTCGGTGACGAGCACCATGTCCTCGATGCGCACGCCGACCCCGCCGGAGTCCTCGACCCAGACGAGGGGCTCGAGCGCGAAGACCATGTTGGGCCGGAGCTCGTCGGCCGTCGCGCCGGCGAGGGTCTCGCCGACGTAGGGAGGCTCGTTCGCACCGGCGCCGATGCCGTGGCCGATGAAGAGGGAGAAGAGGTGCTCCTCGAGGCCGTGGCGGGCGACGGCGGCGCGCACGGCGCTCGCCACGTGCGCCGTGGTGTTGCCGGGGCGGAGCGCGTCGATCCCCGCCATCAGCCCCTCGTACACGGCGGTGTAGACCTGCCGCTGACGATCCGAGGGGCGCCCGACGACCGTCGTGCGCCCGATGTCGGCGAAGTAGCCGTTCCACATGGCGCCGATGTCGATGAAGCACAGGTCGCGGTTGCGGATGATCTTGTCGGTCGCGAGCCGGTGCGGCGGCGACATGTGCTCACCGGACGCGACGAAGGGGGTGATGACGTGCGCCATCTCGCCGCCGAGGTAGAAGAGGGTCTGCATCGCGTCGCCGGCGACCTCGCACTCGCGGGCACCGGCGCGCGCCGACTCGATGGCTCGGATGGTCACGCTGTCCCCGATCGCGCACGCCTCCTCGATGAGCGCGATCTCCTCCTCGAGCTTCACCATGCGCGCGCGCTGCATCGGCGCGTCCCCGTCGACGACCCGAAGCGACGGAAGCTCGGCGGCGAGGCTCTCGAGCAGGGCCATCCCGACCTGGTCCACACCGAGGCGGCCCCGGTCTGCCCCCGCCTCGCGAAGCAGCGGCGCGAGCGTCGTGCGCACGAACCCTTCGACGAGCTCCCGCTGCTCCATGATCGGGACGGCGTGCACGGCGCCGAGCCAGGGCATGAAGCGGTTCGCCTTGTCCACCTCCCCGCCCGACGCGAGCAGCACGGGCGCGCCGCCGGGCAGGAGGAGGGCGCCGTTGAGGATCGAGGCCTTGCCGGCGATCACCTGGCTGCGCAGCGCCGTGAGGTAGCGGACGTTCTCCATCTTCCACACCAAGAGCGCGTCGAGGCCGGCCAGCGCCATGGCGTCGTGGGCGCGGGCGACGCGCTTCGCGCGCAGCGCCTCGAAGTCGAAGCGCGCCTCCCAGTCGACGGCCGACGTTCCGCGCGCGTAGCCCGGCTGCCGGCGCTGGTCCACGGTGCTCACCCTCGCTGCCGGCTGGACGCGGTGCGCCGAGCCCGGCACGTCGCCGACGAGGCGCCCCCAGGGCCCAGCGCCCCGTCGGGGAGGCAGCCGGCGGTAGCGGAGGGCGGGCGCCGCGTCGCAGCGCGCGCCTGCCTCGACAGCAGGTGGCTGCTCGGGCGTCTCCTCGGCGCGCGGCCCGGACCGACGTGCCGCGGGCGCGTCTCGGGGCGGCCGAGCGGTGCGCTCATCGCGTCAGCCCACGACCTCCTCGGCGATCGCTCGGAAGTCCGCGTCGTCGATCAGGCCCTTCAGCTCGATCGAGCGCTGCTTGACTCGCGCGAGGATCGCCTGCTTCTCCTCCTCGGAGGCCTTGATGCCCGTGCGCTCGAGCGCCTCGTTGACGTTGTCGATCCCGCTCCCCTTGCCGAGGACGATGCGGGGCCCGCTCTGGCCCACGAGGCTCGGCACGTAGGGGAACGACTCGGTGAGGTCGACGTCGCGCACGTTGCGCACCCAGGTCGTGATGATCCCGGACTCGACGTCGAACAGGCGCGAGCCGGAGATCGGTCGGTTGCTCGGCTGCTCGACGCCGGCGATCTCGCAGACCGTGCGCGACAGGCCGGCCAGCTTCTCCGTGCGGATCCCGATGTCCACGCCGTAGCAGGTGAGGAGCGCGAGCACCGTCTCCTCGAGCGGCGTGTTCCCGGCGCGCTCGCCGAGGCCGGACACGGTCGTCTGGATGACGTTCGCGCCGAGCGCGGCGGCGATGAGGCTGTTCGCGACCCCGAGGCCGTAGTCCATGTGGAAGTGCGTCTCCACCGGCACGTCGAGACGCTCGCGGCTGACCGTGACGAAGCGCTCCACGGCGTGGGGCATGAGCGAGCCGAAGGTGTCGACGAGGCCGAGTCCGTCGAGGTGGCCCTCGCGGGCGACCTGCTCCACGAGATTCAGGTAGTCGGCGAGCGAGGCACGCGTGGCGTCGATGGGGAAGAACGAGACCTTGAGCCCGTTCTCGTGGGCGAGCGCGGTCGCCTCGACCGAGAGCGCGATCGCCCGCTCGACCGACCAGCGGTAGCCGAGCTCGATGAGGTGGCGGCTGGAGGGCACCTCGGTCACGACGCCGTCGACGCCGCAGTCGACCGCCTTCATGATGTCGTCGGTCATGCAGCGGGAGAAGGCGTAGACCTCGGCGCCGAGGCCCGCCGCGGCGATCCGCTTCACGGCCTGGAAGTCCTCGTCCGAGACCGCCGGGAGGCCGGCTTCGATGCGCTGCACGCCCGCCTCCGCGAGCGCCTCCGCGATCCGGACCTTCTCGTCCGCGGTGAAGACCACGCCGGCCTGCTGCTCACCGTCCCGGAGCGTGACGTCGTGGATCTGGAGCTCCGGGCTGAAGCGGTAGGAGCTCGCGACCTCGTCGTCGTGGTTCCACGGGCTCGTGAACCACCGGTCCGTATGCCATCGCTCCTCGGCCACCGTGAACCTCCAGTCCTGCCTGCCCCACTGGAACGAGACCGACGCGGCCACGCGCCGACGCGGCCGAGGTCAGAATCGATCCTGCACGTTACACGATGTCAGGAACGCGGCTCGCCTGCGAGGTGCGTGCGGCGGTACGGCGATCGGCCCCTTCGGAGGAGAGCCGTCCTCCGCCCGACCGCACCGGTCGGCACGCGACGGGTGGCGGCGTCGAGCAGCTGGCCGAGGCCGGGCGCACGAGCGTTGGTGCGGGCCTCGCGCGCTGCGTGGCCGCTCGGCGCGGCGGGGCGTCGAGGAGGACGTCGTGCCCGCACGGGAGCTCGCGCCCGAGGCGAGGCGACCTCGGCCGGTCCGGTGGGCCGGCCACGCCAGGCGCTCTCGGCGCCCGCCTCCGTCTCCCCCCGGATCGGGCCGGCCACCGAGGTTCGCCCCCGGCCGGCCGGCCGGCGGGCCCGACGCCTCCGAGGCACGGGCTCGCCGGGCGGGAGCCGAGCGGGACGTCGGGCGGGTTCGCAGCGCCCTCCTACGGCGAGGTGGGGCGCGCTCCTCGAGCCGCCGGCGTGCCTCGCAGCCCGCGAGCTGGCGAGGGCGTCTCGCGCACCTGCGCCCGAGGCGCGGCGACGAGCGCCACGGTCCCGGCCCAGATCGCCGCGGCGAGCGCGAGGTGGAGGTCGGCGATGGTCGGCGTCGTGTGGAGCGCCGACGCGGCGCCAGCGGCGACCTGCGCGCCGAGGGCGGCGAGCAGGGCCCCGGCGAGCGCCGTCGAGCCGCGCATCCCCTCGGCCGCGCGGATCGTGCGCAGGGCCAGCCTGGCCACGAGCACGGCGGCGAGCGCGGCGAGGCTGCGGTGGAGGAGCTGGAGCGCGACGAGCGGCCCGAGGGTCCCGCCCGCGAGCCTGCACAGCGGCCACGACGGGCACGCGCCCATCGCCCCGGCGTTGACGACGGCGGCTCCGGAGGCGAGGAGGGCGAGGAGGGCGCCGAGCGCGCCGAGCGCGAGGGGGTCGTGCCGGCGAGGCCGCTCGCCCGGAGGAACAGGATCGACGACGCTCTCGACGACGGTCACGGCAGCGGCTCCGAGGAGCAGGAGGGCGCACACGAGGTGCGCCGCGACCGTCGCGGGTGCGTTGTGGGTCACCACCGTCACCGCTCCGAGGAGCACCTGGACGCCGACGAGGACCACCATCGCGAGCGCGGGCCCGAGCGCGCGCGCCCGCTGGCGCCAGGCGGCGAGCGCCGTGGCGAGCACGGCGACGGTCACTCCCGCCGCGACGTAGCGGTGGACCTGCTCGAGGAGGGCGTGGTAGCTGTCGACCGGCCCGAGCTTGCCGTAGCACAGGGGCCAGCCCGGACAGCCCATCCCCGACTCCGTCACGCGCACGGTGCTGCCGAGCACCACGAGGAGGTAGGTCGCGACGAGCGTCGCCACGGCGAGGGCGCGCAGCCCCGCACGGCGCGGGCTGGCGCGCCCGGAGGGGGCGGCCGTCGTGGGGGCCTCGCCGGTCACCGGTGCGCGCCGTTCGCCGGGGCGAAGATCGTGCAGGCGCCGGGCGGCAGGCCGGGCGCGCACCGCAGCGTCGGCGTCGGCAGCCAGGAGGCCTCGCGCTCGAGCAGGGAGTAGGGCGGCGCGAGGTCCACGCCGTCGGGTTCGTCGAGGTAGCCAGGTCGGCGGCCGGGCACCCCGTCGTGGCCGTACTGCCAGACGATCCGGTTCGAGCGCGGGTCGATCACGACGACGCGATCGTTGCCGTCGTCGTTGCACAGGAAGTCGCCGCTCGACGGCACCGGCTCGCACAGCGAGGGGTTGCGGAGCATGCCGGGACCGCTGCGGGGACCGTAGCGCCACAGGAGGTTCCCATGGCGGTCGAACTCGACGACCTGCCCTGGCGTGCTGTAGTCCGCGGTGACGTAGCGCCCCGGGGCGACCTCGTTGGTGTCGGAGGGGTACGAGACGCCAGGCGGGTGGGTGGACCATCGGACGCGCCCGGCGAGGTCGAGGGCGTCGACCCAGTCGCCGTTGATCTCCGTGACGAGCTCCTCGCCACGAGGGAGGGGGAACGCGCCGTTCGGGCTTCCGAAGCGGAGCGGCGGCGCGTGCAGGCAGCCCCTGTCGGCCGCTCCGAGGCGCTCGAGCGGGGTGTGGGCGCCGATGCGGGTGAGGAGCAGGCTGCAGTTCCTGATGTCCGCGATGAGCACGTGGTTGCCGGGCAGCACCATCGCGTCGTCGGGGTTCGAGAGGCGGTTCGGCCCGGCGCCTGAGTCGCCGAGGCGTCCGTAGCGCCACGTGAGGCGCCGCTGTCGCACGTCGAGCAGGGAGACGACCTG
Organism: Acidimicrobiales bacterium; assembly: GCA_035294085.1. Lineage (NCBI taxonomy): Bacteria > Bacillati > Actinomycetota > Acidimicrobiia > Acidimicrobiales > Acidimicrobiales bacterium. The sequence continues at coordinate 9,134 of DATGLP010000029.1, forward strand.
TGCCGCCTCCTCGGTGACGATGATGCTCCGACCGCCGCGCGCGAAGAATGCGTCGTCAGGCGAGGCGAGGCGCGCGCTCGCGCCCGGGGGCGGGAACTGCCACACGACCTGGCCCGTCCGGCTGACGAGCAGGAGGCGGTCGTTGCCCTCGTCCGCGATGAGGACGTCACCGGGCAGCGCCGACGGATCGGAGCCGGGCGCGAGGTTCGGGCTCGGCCGCGGCGCGACCGGGCGACTCCGAGGGCGCGCGACGGCACGCTGGCGCGCCGGGGCGCCGTGCGCGAGCACACCCGCCACGGCGAGCGGAACGAGAAGGCCGAGGCCGGTGCGTGCGACGAGCACGGCCAGCCTTCGGCGTCGGGCGCGCCGAGCGTGCAGGGCCGCGGTCTCCTGCGTGACGGTGGGCACGCTCCCTCCCGGACGCGGCTGGCATCGGACGATGACCGTAAGACACTACGTCAACTGCGACACCTGAGGTGAGTCCGAGCGAGGGGCGGCGACCTGGCGCCACCTCGGCGGGCGGCGCCACCTGCAGCGGTGCCGGAGGCTCCGGGCGCGGCCGCCGTCCCTAGCCCTCGGTGGGGACGACCGCGCGAACCACCGTCCCGGCGCCGGGCGAGGAGCGCAGCTCGAGGCGCCCGCCGAGCAGCACCGCCCGCTCGCGCATCCCGATCACGCCGAGGTGGGCCCCGAGCTCGTCGAGATCGGCGGGCGAGAACCCGCGCCCGTCGTCTGCGACGGCGAGGTCGACGCTCGCTGGGTCGAAGCGGACGCTGATCCGAACGTGGCTGGCGGCGGCGTGGCGAGCCGCGTTCCGCACGGCCTCCTGGGCGATGCGGAACACGCCGAGCTCGACCTCCGCGTGCAGGCGTCGCTCGCGGCCGTCGACGGCGAGGTGCGTCGTGGGCCCGTCTTCCTCTTCGAGCTCGGCGAGCATGCTGCGCAGGGCGGCGACGAGACCGAGCTGGTCGAGCGCCGGCGGGCGCAGCCCCCGGGCCAGCCCCCGCAGGCAGTCCGCGACCTGCAGGGTCTGCAGGCGCGCCGCGACGAGGCCACCGGCGATCGCCTCGGGGAGCTCCGGTGCCTCGGCGAGGGTCTCGAGGCACCTGTTGAGGTGCAGGACCTGCTGGAGCGGCTCGTCGTGGAGCTCGCGGGCGAGCCGTCCACGCTGCTCCTCCTCCGCCTTCACGACGAGCTCGGCGTAGTGGCGCACGCGGCGCTGCTCGGACCGCTCCTCGGTCACGTCGACGAGCAGGATCTGGACCGGCGCGCTCGTCGCGCTCGGCGTGACGACGCGCACCTGGTAGTCGCGCCCGCCGGGCGCCGAGACGACCCATCCGGAGCCCTCGTCCGGCTCGGGCGGGCTGCCGAGCAGGTCGGTGGCGGGGCGCCCGATGAGTCCGTCCCCGAGGAGCGCCGCGGCGGCCGGATTGGCGTCTTGGATGCTCCAGCCGTCGTCGAGGACGAGGATCGGCGCCGCATTGGCGTCGAAGAGCTGCCGGTAGCGTGCCTCGGCGGCGAGCTGGCGGCGGACGGCCGACTGCGCGCGCGCGTGGGAGAGGCGTTCGGCCTCGATGTGCCGCCCGACGAAGATCGCGACGGCGTCCACGAGCACGAGGCTGACGAGGTCGTTGCCGACGTGGCCGCGGTCGTGGGGCAGGAGCAGGTCGGGGAGCCACAGCAGCGTCGCCCAGACACCGGTGGCGGCGGAGCCGGACAAGCCGTAGCGCAAGGCCGCGTAGCCGACCGGGAGGATGAGCAGCGCGACCGGGATGCCCTCGGGGAACGCGCGCGTCTCGAGCGAGGAGGTGAGATCGACGCCGAGGTGCGTGGCCGCGAGCGCGAGCACCGCCGCCTGGAGGGCCCAGAAGCGGGGATCGCGAAGCGGCGGGTGCAGCGCCCGGCGGAAGACCGTGGCGAGGTCAGCGCCGCGGCAGTCCGACGTGCCGTTCCTCATGGTCGACCAGGTGGGTGGCCGCGTACAGGGCTGCCTCGGTCCTCGAGGCGAGGCCGAGCTTCGCCCGCAGGTTCGAGACGTACCCCTCGATTGTCCGGGTCCCGAGACCGAGCTCGACGGCGATCTCGCGGTTCGTGAGCCCGCGTCCGAGCAGACGGAGGACGGACGTCTCGCGCCGCGTGAGGGGCGAGCGTGCATCTCGCGGGTCGGCCCGCCAGCGGCGCGCGAGCCGGCGGGAGATCGCCCGGTCGAGGACGAACGTGCCGCTCGCGACGGCGCGCACGGCGTCGACGAGCTCGCGCCCCGAGCTCGTCTTCAGCAGGTACCCGGCGACGGCGACTTCGAGCGCCTCGACGACGTAGGCGTAGTCGTCGTAGGCGCTCACGATGAGGACGCGCAGGTCAGGGAACCGCTCGGCGGCGAGGCGGGCGAGCGCCAAGCCGCTCAGCCCCGGGAGGTTCACGTCGATCAGCGCGACGTCGGGACGGAGGTGGTCGAGCAGTTCGAGCGCGTCCTCGGCGGTGCCCGTGGCGCCGACGACTTCGAAGTCGCGCTCTCGCGCGAGGAGCTGGACGGTGCCGTCGCGCAGCAGCGCGTGGTCGTCGACGATGAGGACGCGGATCCGCGGTGGCGGGTCGGGCGCGACCACACGGTGGTGCGTGGCGGCAAGCTCGGCGTGCTCCCAGGGGGTCGACCGGTGTTCACCGTCGGCCGTCGGGCGGATGATGGGTGCGTGACCAGGATCGCCAGCGAGGCCGCTGCGTTCGCCCTCCTCGCCTCGCTCGCCACCCTCGTCCTCTACGCAGCCGCTGCCGTGGCAGTCGCCCTCCTGGCCGTCTCGAGCGGCCTGCGGAGCAGGCACCTGCGCCGCGAGCTCGACCGAGTGCTGCGCGAGATCCTCGGGTCGGGCGAGCTGGCTGGCGGGCGGGGCCGCCGCTGAGCTCGCCTCGCCGACGCGCCCGGCGAGGGCGCCTCCGGGCGTAGCGAGCGCCGCCTCGAGGGTCGTGGCGCCGAGCACCTGGCGGAGGGCCTGCGCGGCAGCGTTGAAGGTCCGCTGCACCGAGCCGCCGGCCTCGCCGAGCGGCGGTGGGTCGGGCGTCGCGGGGCGCGGCCGCTGACGCCCGCCGAGGGCGCCCTCGGCCGCCTCGACGACCTCGAGCAGCGTTATGGCAGCCGGCGAGCGCGAGAGCCAGTAGCCACCGCCCTTGCCCGCCTTCGAGCGCACGAGACCCGCTCGCACGAGGTCGGCGAGGACCTGCGAGGCGAAGGCGCGCGGCAGGCCGGCCTCGGCCGCCACCTCGCGGATCTTGCGCCCCTGCCCTCCTCGCGCCGCGCTCGCGAGGCACACCGCGGCCCGCAGTGCGTAGTCGCCACGCCTCGAGAGGGTGAGGTCCACCAAACAAAAGTTTAGTGAGTAGCTTGACGTTAGATCAAGGGATCAATAATCTGAGCCGAGAGCGGGGCGCCCGATCGAGCAGGGGAGGAGCGACATGACGGTCCTCGACGACAGCGCCGCGGTGCGAACGATCACGACGGGCGTGCCCGCTGGTGACGAGCGGGCTCCCGACCCGGTCAACGCCGCGATCCACCTCCGCCCCAGGCGGCGAGACGGCGTCGGGGAGCGCTTCGCCGCGACGGATCCCGCGAGCGAGTTCGAGCTGACGCGCTTCCCACGGGTCGCCACCCTCGTGCGCAGCCGGCGATTCCAGTTCTTCCTGATCCTCCCGAACCAGATCATCTTCTGGCTCGTCATCTTCGTGGGGATCCTCGGCACGGTCGACCCCGTCCTCAACTTCGGCACCGCCATCACCTGGTTCGTGTGGTTCTGCCTCGTGTTCGTGCTCATGGTCGTCGTCGGACGAGCCTGGTGCGCGATGTGCCCGTTCGGCGGGTTCGCCGAGTGGATCCAGCGTCGAGCGCTGTGGCAGCGGGTTCAGCGCCAGCTCGGGCTCGGGCGGAAGATGCCGGCGCGCGTCGCCCAGTACGGGCTGCTGCTGTCGGTGGCGTCCTTCCTCGGCCTCACCTTCGTCGAGGAGTACTTCAACATCGCGGGTCCGGGGTCTCCGGTCGCAACGAGCATCATGGTCCTCGGGATCGTCGCGACGGCGCTGGCCTTCTTCCTCGTGTTCGAGCGGCGGACCTTCTGCCGCTACATCTGCCCGCTGTCTGCGCTCATCGGATCGGTCGGGGCGATGGGCTCGGTGGCCGGGTTCCGGACACGAGACCGCGACCGCTGCCTCGAGTGCAAGACGAAGGACTGCATGCGAGGCGGCACGCGCGGCTACGGGTGCCCCTGGTACACGTGGCCGGGCAGCGCGGACTCGAACCTGACGTGCGGGCTGTGCAGCGAGTGCTACAAGGCGTGCCCGTCGGGCAACGTGGGGCTCTTCCTCCAGAAGCCGCTGACGTCGGTGATCGCTCCGGTCAGGCGCCGGGCAGACGTCGCCTGGGCGGTCGCGATCCTGCTCGGCCTCGTCGTCTTCCAGCAGGTGAACGCGCTGGGCTGGTACTCGACGCTCGATGCCCGGCTGAACAGCGCGCTGCACTTCCCCGGCTACCCGAACCCCGTCGACTACTTCGGCATCATCGCCGTGGTCGCCGGGGCGCTCGCGGCGCTCGCGGCGCTCGCGAGCCGCGCGCTGCTCGACGGATCGGCCGTCGGGTCGAGCACCGGCGGCGATTTCATGACGCGCACCACACGCTTTCGCCGGTTCTTCCTCCCCGCCTCCTACGGCCTCATCCCGGTCGTTGGCGCCGACTACTTCGCGCGGCAGCTCCCGAAGTTCTTCCAGCACTCACCGGCCGTGGTGCCCGCCGTGCTGAACATCTTCGGGCACGGTGCCGTCGCCGGGAGGCTCGGGCACGTCGCGCTCTTGCCGGTCGGCGGGATCGTCACGGCGCAGGTCGTGGTGATCGGCCTCGGCACGCTCGGTGCGATGTGGTCGAGCTGGCGCATCGCGGGACGAGACCTGGCGCCCGTGGCTCGCCGCCCGCTCGCCGTGCGGGTGGCGACCACCTCGTTCGCGCTCTCGCTCGGCCTCGGCCTCGCTGTCCTGTACGTCCTCATGCACGGCGCCAACTAGGAGGTCGATCATGTCGATCACGGCGGCCATCCCCACCCGTGCCGAGGAGCCGGCGATGGCTCTGGAGGTCACGGTGGTGAAGGAGCGCTGCGCGGGTTGCCAGGAGTGCGTCGTCCGCTGCCCGACCGAGGCGCTGCGGATGGACGTCGCAACGTGGACCGTCGTCGCGGACGACGACGCGTGCGTGGGCTGCCGCCAGTGCGAGCGGACCTGTCCGTTCGCGGCCATCCGCGTGCAGGGCGCACCGCGCGTCGCCGCGCGGACGCCTGCGCGTGCCAGCCAGCCGGCACAGCTCGTGGGCGACCTGAGCGAGACGCGCCACGGCTTCGCGAGCCTCGACGAGGCCCGCCGGGAGGCGGCGCGCTGTCTCGCGTGCCCAGACCCGACCTGCGTGCGCGGCTGCCCCGCCCACAACGACATCCCCGGCTTCATCGCGGCGATCGCGGCCGGGGAGCTCGGAGCTGCGCACGAGGTGCTCCGGCGCACGACCGTGCTCCCCGACGTGTGCAGCCGCGTGTGCGACCAGGCGATCCAGTGCGAGGGCGCCTGCTCCTGGTCGCTCGCGGGGGGGTCGCCGGTGGCCATCGGGGCGCTCGAGCGGTTCGTGGCCGACAGCGCGCCCGTTCCGCCCCCGACGCGCCGCAGCGCGCGCGGGCGCTCCCTGTCGGTGGCCATCGTCGGCTCCGGTCCCGCGGCCATCGCCGCGGCATGGGAGCTCGTGGAGCACGGCGCCGCGGTGACGGTGCTCGAGCGGTCGTCGAAGCCGGGAGGGCTCCTCGGGTGGGGCATCCCGGCCTTCACGCTCCCTCGCGCGGTCGCGGGCCGGGCCTGGGACCAGCTCCTCGCCGCGGGGGTGGCGCTGCGGTGCGGCGTCGAGGTCACCCCCGCCGACCTGGACGACCTCTTACAGCGGTACGACGCCGTCGTCCTCGCGTTCGGCGCCGGCGAGGCGCTCCGCCTGCCGGTGCCTGGCGGCGACCTCGACGGCGTCGTCGACGCGACGGCCTTCCTGACGCGAGCCGAGGAGGCGCTTCGCGAGGGCGGCGCCCTGCCGGGGCTCGACCCGGCGAGGGCCTCGCGCGACGGCGCGCCTCCGCTCGTGCTCGTGATCGGCGGTGGCAACACCGCGATGGACGTCGCCCGCAGCGCGCGCCGGTTCGGGGCCCGCGCGCTGTGCGTCGAGTGGATGGACCGGCGCTTCGCACCGGTGCGACCGGACGAGCTCGCGGAGGCAGAGGCCGAGGGGGTGGAGGTGCGCTTCGCGACGACGCTCGCCGGCCTGGAGGGCGAGGGGGGTCGGGTCAACGCCGCGCTCCTCGGCCGCACGCTGCAGCGCCACGCCGGCGAGCGGCCGAAGCTCGTTCCGGGCTCCTCCGAGCGCGTTCGTGTCGACCTGGTGGTCATGGCCATGGGCTACCGAAACGACCCGGTCTTCTCCGCGGTGTTGCCCGGCATCCCCTTGCGGCGGATCGACGAGCGGCTCGCCGATCGGACGTGGCAGGCGAGCGGCCTCCTCGCGGTCCCGGCTCCGACCTTCGCTCGCGGCCGGCCCGTCGGCCGGCTCGCGCTCGGGCGCGAGGCGGGGCGCGTCGCGGCAGGCCTCCCGCGGCGCGACCGGGTCTGGGTCGTCGGCGACGCGCTCGTCGGTCCGTCCACGGTGGTCGAGGCGATGGCGCACGGACGGCGAGCCGCCCAGGCGATCCTCGCCCGCCAGCCGTCGCGCCCAGGCGCATCTCGCCGGGGAGGGCCGGCGGCGATCCTCGTCGCGGTCGAGAGCCGCGCCGGCAGGACCCGTGCACGCGCCGAGCAGCTCGCCGAGGTGCTTCGGCGCGACGGCGCCCAGGTCGCCGTCGCGCCGCTCGACGAGGTCGGCGCAGCGCAGCTCGCCTGGGCCGACCTCCTCGTCGTCGGGACGTGGGTCGAGGGGGCCGTGGTCGCGAACGTCCGCGCCGCGCGCGCCACGAGGCGATGGATCGCGAGCCTCGGCGAGCTCGGCGGCCTCCCGGTCGGGATCTTCTGCACCTACGGTCTGCACCCACGAGGGGCTCTCGCCGAGATGCGGCGTTCCTTCGAGGCACGCGGCGCGCGGGTCGTCGCCGAGGCGGCGTTCGGTCCGCGCTCGCGTGCCGATGTCGACGAGTACGCGCGGGAGCTCGTGCGCTGCAACTGACCGGCGGTGCCGGGTCGGCCGCGCCCTCGCTCCCAGCTTCGACCCCGACCTGCGGGGCGGAGGGGGTCGACGGGGACCAGACCGGCTGCGCCGCTACCCGCGTGGAACCCCGAGGGGCCGGCGCGCGCGGATCCGTCCGTCATCGAGCTCGTCCGCTCGGCGGGATCCGCCTGGCCCCGGCGCAGCGGCTCGCGGCCGCTTGCGTCAGCGGCGCGCTCGAGTCGGACGCCGGCTGGGCGCGGGCCGCTCCAGCTGGCTGGCCAGGCGCCGGAGGAAGGCACGCAGGATCTGGCGCGTCTCGCGCTCGCGCTCGGTCCGGACGGGCGCCGGGTACTCGTCGTGCCAGGTGCCCTCGACCCGCAGCTCGCTTCGATCGGCGTCGAGTGCCGCGACGGTCGCGTCTGCCTCGAAGCGGCACGCTCGCGCACCGCCGATCCGCCAGGCGAGCAGGTAGCGCGCGCTGTCCTCCGTCGCGGGGTCGTCGGCGGCGACCGGGGCGAGCGAGACCTCGACCGGTGCGGGGCGAGGCCGGGCGCTGCGGCTCGGCTGCTTCCCGTCTGCTGCGGCGCCGAGGGACCCGGCGAGGACGCTCCCGAGGTGACCCGCGACCCGCGCCAGCGCCACCTGGGCGTCGCGGAAGGACAGCTCGACCTGGACGTGATCCGAGCAGGCGTAGGCCGAAGGGTGGAGACGGTGCGAGTCGTCGGGGACGGGGTAGCTGCCCGCCGTGATGGCCGTGTCCCTCGCCGCGACCTCGGCGAGGGAGGTCCTCGCCAGGAGCTCGCGCAGCGCCACGGTCGCCTCCGTCCAGGTTGCATGCAGCGGACACACCGCGTCCCAGCGGCACGGACCGTCGCCGAGGGCGCACCGCTCGGCGTGCAGCGGTCCCTCGCCGGCTTCTATGACCTCGAGGACCGTGATCTGGTCCGGCGACCGGCTGAGCCGGAAGCCGCCGGCGCGCCCTGCCTTCGATGTCGCGAGCCCGGCCCGCACGAGGTCGGCGAGGATCTGCGACGCGAACGTCGCGGGCACCTCGGTGTCCGCCACGATCTCCCGGATCTTGCGAGCGACTCCTGCATCGTGGCCCTTGGCAAGCGCGATCGCCGAGCGCATCACGTAGTCGCCTCGCTTCGACAACGTCAGGTCCATGGCTGGGAGGTCAGCTCCAAGGCTCGAGGTTCTGCACTCGCCCAAGCGCAACCCTAACGCGGGCGCGATCCGCTGTTGCGCTCCGGGCCGATCGGCGGGGGTGCGGCTCCCGCAGCCTTCGTGTAGTGTTCGCAACTATACGTTAAGTAGTAGACATCTCTTACTATGAGCTGGCGCGCCACAGGGGAGCGACGGTGACCGCAGCGCCGTACGCGTCGGGGGTCGGCCGGGCAACGGAGCAGGCGCGCGCGCGATCGCCCCGCCAGTCGGTGGAACGGACGGACCTCTCCCCGGTCGGGCGGGTGCGGCGCCTCCGCTTCGACGTGCAGGTCCGTCCGTTCCTCGTCCTGTTCGAGCTGACGCGCGCGTGCGACCTTGCCTGCCTCCACTGCCGGGCGGAGGCGGTGCCGCGCCGTCACCGCGAGGAGCTCACGACCGCGGAGGCCCGCGCCGTCCTCGACGACCTCGCGCAGCTCGGCCCGCCTCGACCGGTCGTCGTCTTCACCGGTGGGGATCCGCTCCAGCGTCCCGATCTGGCCGCCCTCGTCCGGCACGCGTCACGCGCCGGGCTGGCGGCCGCGGTCTCACCTGCAGGGACGCCCCGTGCCACCAAGGGGCGCCTCTCGGCGCTGCGTGCGGCCGGTGTCCGCACGGTCTCCTTCTCGCTCGACGGTTCGAGCGCGAGCGTCCACGACGGCTTCCGGCAGGTGGCCGGGTCGTTCGCCTGGACCCTGGCAGCGTGCAGATCGGCGCGGTCGGCAGGCCTTCGGCTCCAGGTGAACACGACCGTCAGTCGGGAGACGGTGCTCGAGCTGCCGGGGATCTGCCGGCTCGTCGCCGAGCTCGGCGCGGACCTGTGGAGCGTCTTCTTCCTCGTGCCGACCGGCCGCGGCCGCGTCCTCCAGGCGCTCTCCGCCCGAGAGACCGAGGATGTCCTGGCCATCCTCTACGACGCGGCGGCATTCGTCCCGCTGAAGACGACGGAGGCGCCCGCGTTCCGGCGCCTCGTCCTTCGGGGGGGGCCAGCGACCGGAGGACTGCCGCCAGGCCCGCTCTACCGGGCGCTGCGTCGTCGCTTCGACCGGATCATCGCCGAGGGGTTCGCCGGCAACGGGCACGCGACGCGCACGCGCTCGCCGCTCGCGCTCGGCGACGGCAGGGGCGTGGTCTTCGTCTCCCATCGCGGCGACGTCCAGCCGAGCGGATTCCTGCCGCTCGTCGCCGGCAACGTCCGTCAGGCCACGCTGTCGAGCATCTACGCGTGTTCGCCGCTGCTGCGCACGATGCGCGATCCCGCGGCTCTCCAGGGTCGCTGCGGCCGCTGCGAGCTGCGGGAGGTGTGCGGTGGCTCTCGGGCGCAGGCGTTCGCGCGCCTCGGCGATCCGCTCGGCGAGGATCCGACGTGTCCGTACGAGCCACCGCCCCCGGCACGGGTCGGCGCGGGCTCGGGGAGGTAGGCGATGGGATTGCGCATCCGCTTGGTCGAGCCGCGACCGGCCGGTCACAACGTCTACGACCTCGCCCTGCTGCCGCGCCTCGGGCTGCCACTCATGGGCCGTCTGCTCGCCGACGCCGGCCACGACGTCCGCATCTACTGCGAGGTGCTGGCCCCGGTCGACCTCGAGGACTGCCTGCGCGCCGACCTCGTCGGGATCTCCTCGACGACCGCCACCGCCCCCGCCGCGTACCGCCTCGCGGACCTGCTCGCCTCCGCGGGCGTCCCCGTCGTCCTCGGTGGTCCCCACGTCACGTTCTGCGCCGATGAGGGGCTGGCCCACGCGCCCTACGTCGTGCGAGGGGAGGGTCAGCAGACGATCGTCGAGCTCGTGTCGTGCATCGAGCGCGACGAGGATCCGTCAGGCGTGCTCGGCCTCTCCTACCTCGATGGTGCCGGCGAGCCGCGCCACAACCCGGACCGGCGGCGCGCGACGCAGGCCGAGTTCGAGGCGCTCCCGATCCCTGACTTGCGCTTGATCGAGGGCCACGCGCGCCTCGTGACGAAGCCGATCATGACCCAGTGGGGCTGTCCGTTCGACTGCGAGTTCTGCTCGGTCACGGCGCTGTTCTCCCGGGCGGTCCGCTACCGGCGGACCGACCAGGTGATCGCCGAGCTGGGCGAGCTCGGCGCACAGCGGGTCTTCTTCCACGATGACAACTTCGTCGTGAACAAGCGCCGTAGCGCCGAGCTCTTCGAGGCAATGCTCAGGAGAGACCTGTGTCCCACCTGGTTCGCGCAGGTGCGGGCCGCAACTGCTCTGCGTTCTCCGGCGCGACCCGAGGCCGACCACGACTTCCTGGCGCTGATGCGGCGCGCGGGTTGCCAGATGGTGATGATCGGCGTCGAGACGATCACCGACGAGGGCCTCGCCAGCATCGGCAAGCACCAGAGCGTCGACACGATCGAGCGAGCGGTCCGCGCCTTCCACGAGCACGGCATCGCCGTGCACGGGATGTTCGTCGCCGGCCTCGACGGCGACACGTCCTCGAGCGCCGAGGCCGCCGCGCACTTCGCCCGCCGCCTCGGCATCGACACCTTCCAGCTGATGGTGGAGACCCCACTGCCGGGTACGGCGCTCTGGCGGCGCGTGGGCGACCAGGAGCGCCTGCTGAGCGGGGACTGGTCGCTGTTCGACGGGCATCACGTCGTCATGCGGCCCGCCCGCATGACGCCGCTCGAGCTGCAGCTCGGCGTGCTCGAGGCCATGCGCCAGTTCTACTCGTGGCCGAGGATCCTCGCCTCGGGGATGGTGGGTGGGCTCCGCCGGCTGCCCGACCTCGCTGCAGCCTGCCGCCCGGCACTGCTGGGTCGCGTGCCTGCCATCTCCCGGGCCGTCCGGTCCCGGCGCTTCGAGGAGGTCGTGCCCGTGCTGCGGGCGATCCTCCCGCCCGAGCGGTGGCATCGTCTGGCAACGGATCTCTGGCTGCCCGCCCTGCGCTTCTACGCTCGGCGCCAGCTCGCTGCCTGGCGCCGGCAGGAGCAGTCCCGACGCCACCTCGAGTTCCTCGCGTCGCTTCCGTAGGTTGGTGGAGGAAGGCGCAGCGTGGCGTTCTCGTGTACGAGGTCGCGACGGTCCCTGCGACCGGTTCGCGGCGGCGTTCCCGCCGGATGCGCCGTCGGAGGTGGATGGCGCCGGCTCGGCGCTGCAGTGCCTGCCGACCGGAGAGTGCCCGCGCGCCTCGCGAGCCACCTCGGCCCAGCGGAAGAGGCCAGGCTCGGAGAGCCGGCGCTCACCTGAGCCTCCTCGCCTCCACCTCGACGCGCGGGTGCTCGCGTGGCCGCGCGTCGAGGACGGCGGTCGGCTCAGTCACCACGCTGCCTTCCCAACCTGCCGGCCTGCCGCCAGATCGATCCCAGCGTACCCTTCGGCACCTCGTCACTCGGCTTGCCTGCCACCGTCATCGTTCGCGGCCGGTCGGGATCGCGGAACCGGCGGCGAGAGCCCACCTGTCTGTCCAGGCGCCAGCCGTCACGCTCCAGGGTACGGATGACGTCTCGCACCTTCACGAGTTCAAGGTACGGGATCGATGTGACGATCTCCTCGAGCCGTCGCACCCGCTGCGCGACCGCCGCTCTCCGATTGCGCGCCGTGGAAGGGAGTCCCCAGCGAAGTCGCTGTTCGTCGGGTCGGCGCCCCCGGCAGGACTTGAACCTGCGACACGCGGTTTAGGAAACCGCTGCTCTATCCCCTGAGCTACGGGGGCGGCACCGTGAGGAAGCTCACGCGCCCGGCGATCCTACCCGCCCGGGCGCGTGCGGCTCGGCGCCGCTCGCCCGCGATGGAGCGGCTCGCGCCGCCATCGATCGGCGCGTCGCGAGCGTCCTCGTCCCTCGGGGCGCGCCGTCGCACCGCCGCCGCGGAGCGAGAGGCGCTGAGTCCCTGCCCACGCCTCGTCGCGCGGACACCGACCGGGTAGCACGGCTCCCGCGCCCCCGCCGGGACCCTGCGAGGTCCTACAGCGCGCGCACGAAGCTCGCGTACTGCTGGCTCAGACGGACGAAGGTGCTCTCGAGCGCGTAGGCGTCGCGCACGACGACTGTGGCGGAAGCCGCCGTGACGATCCCGCGGGCCTCGGTCGCGGCCACGCCGGCGCTCGAGGCGAGCGCTGCTCTCGCCTCGGCCGCCGAGGGCGGGACCGTCATCGACTCGATGGCGTCCTCGAAGGCGACGAGGGCCCGCTGCAGCGGCGCCGTGGCGCGGGCGACGCAGGCGACGGCGGCGCTCGAGCTCGCGCAGGGCCGGACCGCACGGGACCAGTTCGTGAAGGCGTCCGAGAGCCTCGAGTAGGCGAGCTCCGCGCGCGGCGCCGCCGAGTAGGTGGACTGCGCGACGAGGTCGAGGAGGGAGTAGCACAATCCGAGGAGGATGAACACACCGAGGAGGAGGCGCGCGCCTCCCGACAGGTGGCCGGGCAGCGGGCGCGCCGCGCTCTCGTCGTCCACGCCGCCCGGCCGCTCGCCGACCGGGTCACCGAAGAGCCCTGCCGGGTAGGCGGGGGTGACGAGCAGGAGGTACGCATTGGTCCTGGCATGGAAGCGGAGCGCGGCCGCCTCGGCCTGGAACAGGGCCCGCGGGAGGCGCCCGCCGACGAGTGCGACGAGCCAGGCGATCGGCGAGAACACGGTGGCACCGAGGTCCACCACCGTCGCGAGGAGGTACGCGGGGAGCCCGAGGAAGGCGCGCAGCAGCACGGCGAGCCGGTTGAGGCGCTCGCGTTCGAGGACGAGCCGCGGCAGCTCGTCCCGCCACGCGAGCCGGAAGCCGGGGAAGCGCCCCGTCACGAAGCTGAGGTAGGCAGCGCAGCGCAGCCCGAGGTTCACGTAGCCCTCGAGGAAGTCGGCGAGCGGACCGGGCACACGTCCGAGCACGAGCGCCGACAACCAGGCGATCGGGACGACGACGACGGCAGCGATGCCGCACACCCCGAGCCACAGCACGCTCGGAAGGGCGAGCAGGAGCCGCACGAGGATGGAGAGGCGGCTCTGGTGGGCGTTCGCCGGGCCGATCAGCGGCGGCCTCGTCGGCGGCGTCGCACTCGTCGGTGCCCCCTGCGTCTCGGTCGGCGTCAGTGACATGGACCCACCTCCTGTCGGGATGCCACGGGCTGTCGGGATGCCACGGGCTCGTCGCCATTCCGGCGCGTGGTCGCGAGCGCTGCTCCGGACCGGCCTCGGCGCTGCAGCCGGCGCCCGGGCGTCGACCCCTTCGTCACGGCGAGCGCTCGCTAGGCCAGCGCACGCTGTCGACGGAGTTGTCGGCGAGGAGCGCGGAGAACTCGTCGGCGATCGTGGCGTGGTGGATGATGGCTGGGATCCCGTCCTGGCTGAAGTCGAGGTAGGGGCCGTCGGCGAGGGCGAACACGGCGAGGCCGGCGTGCACGGCGCACAGCACGATGAGCCGGTACCGCTCGGCTGTGCCGGCTCCCGTGCTCGGGTAGTAGTCGTACGCGGCGCCGTAGCCGGGCACGTAGCCGACGCTGGCGCCCGGCAGGACGTACGCGAGCGCAGCACCGGGGGCGAGGCGGCCGACGACCTGCGCGACGAGCTGTTCGGGGCTCGCCCCCTGCGCCTCGAGCGCGAAGAACTGCAGCTGCCCGTAGTAGGCGCCCGCCGGGCTGCCCGGCGGCATGTTCGCGAGGCTCGCGAAGCTGAGCTCGAGCTCGTTCCCCGCCGTGGACGCGCTGCCGGTCGCGGGGAGGAGAGGTGGGATCCAGTAGCGGACCGAGAAGCCCGACGTCGGGTTGACGTAGAGCGAGCCGCTCGCAACCGGCGGGCCGACGGGCTGCCCGCTGCAGGCGAGGACCGTGCAGCGGACGGGTGCGCCGGGGCGGGCGAGCAGCGCGACCGCGACGAGCAGCACGCTGAACCCCGCGAGCGCGCCGAGGAGGATCCCGAGCAGCTGCGGTCGAGACAGCCGCACCGTGCGCCCCACCTGGTCGGGCGTGGCAGCGGGGTAGGAGAACCACCCGTGGGCGTGCGCGACGGCGCGCCAGCCAGCGCTCACCGGACTGCTCGACGGGCGGCGCGCGCGGCGCCGCCCGTCACTGGCGGACGGTGCGCTCCTCGGGCGGCGCGGGGCGCGGGGGAGCTCATCGGCTGGCTCGCTCGTAGGCGAGGAGGTCCTGGGCGAGGACGGCGGTGTCCGGGGAGCCGAGCCCGGTGGCGAGGTCGTAGCCGGGGGTGGCCCGGTAGAAGTCGTTCCCGCCGACCACGACGTCGTGGAAGGGCGGCGGCTCGAGCGCGCGCTCGGCGCCGAGGGCGTAGAAGGCGGGGTTCGCGAAGCCGAGCGGGCGAGCGCCCGACCGGACGAGGAACTCGTCGACGAGGGCCGTGAGACCGGCCCAGACCGGGGCGGCGAGCGAGGTCCCCGAGCCTTCTGCCGGCTGGCCGTGCACGACGATCGCGTTGCCGGTGAGCACGTCGGCGACCGCCGAGACGTCCGGGACCTCCCTGCCCGAGGGACCGGCCCCTAGAGCGGTGGGCTGCCAGGCGGGACGGGGGACGAGCGTCGAGACGCCGCCGCCGGTCCCGAGCGAGAGCATCGGCAGCGTCCAGGCCTCCTCGCCGAGGTAGTCGCCGCGCGTCGTCACGTCGAGCGTCGTGCCACCGACGCCGGTGACGGCGGGCAGGTCCGCCGGGAAGTCGACACCCTCGCCGGGGCTCACGGAGTCCTCCCCGAACTGCAGGCAGTCGGCGCCGCCCTGGTCGCCGCTCGAGGCGTAGGCGGTCGTCCCTCGCGCCGCCGCGGCGGCGACGGCGTCCTCCATCGCCGCGAGGTCGGCGGCGCCGAGCACCTTCTCGCAGGCGGCGAGGCTGATGCTCCAGATCGCCCCGGGGAAGCGCTGCGCCGCGTCCGCGAAGCTCGCCGTGAGCGCCGTCGCGAACTCAGCGTACGTCGTGCGCAGCCCGACGCCGATGTTGTAGTAGACGAGGTGGGCGAGCGGGGCGATCTCGTGGACCGTCTCGAGGTCCATGTCCGCCTCCACCATCTCCGCGGCGAACGCGCCCTGGCCGTTCACGACCTGGACGTCGAAGGGCGGGAGGCCGAAGCGGCGCGCGAAGGCCGCGAGGTCGCTGGGCGAGTAGGGGCTGTCCTCGAAGAGGACCACCGTCTCCCCCGCGCCAGCGATCCCGCGCTCGAGGAGCGGGCCGGCGTCGTAGGCGGTGCGCAGGCCCGTCGGGGTCAGCCCACCCGCCGGGACGTAGGCGGCGACGGGCTGACCGTAGGAGCTGATGCGCCCGAGTCCTGCGACGGTTCGTGCGAGCGCCGGCGGGATCGCCGGCGCTCGCACGCTCGCGTAGAAGCGCTCGCCGCTGCGTGCCCGGAAGTCGTCGATCCGCACCCGGAGGGCGCGCCCGAGGCGTGCGGGCGAGCCGAGGACGATGGCGAAGCGCTCGCCAGGCCAGCTGCGCACGGCGAGACCCGCCGACGCCGCCCAGCGCCGCACCGGACCCGGTCCCGGCGCGCCCGCCGCCAGCGCCATGACGACGGAGGCGATGCGCGCCCGGCTCGGCCCGAGATCGGTCGAGGCCTCGAGCAGCCGGTGCCACGCGGCGCTGGCGCTCGGGGGCCGCCCCGCGCCGGGCGCGCGCGCCACGGCGGGCAGCGCGGCCCCGGCGAGCAGCGCCAGCGCGACGGCGCCGAACCCTGCGGGCACCCGGCGCGCGCGAGCGCAGGCGGCGCCGACGCGACGCGAGCCGAGCGCCACCCGCCTCCAGCCGGGCACCTCGTGCCCCGTGGCGCTCTCGGCCATGCGCAGGAAGCTCCCGGATCGTGTGGTGGCGGACGCTACCAAGCGGGCGCGCGATGAGCAACGATCGTTCTCGCGCGCTTTCGTGGCGGGCCTGCCGCAGCGCGCCGGTGGTCGTCGGCGCGCGACGCACCGCCCGGCACCGTACGCTCGTCGGGGGGCCAGCCGTGCGGCTGGCGAGGCCGGTCGGTCGGTCGAGGGGCGCCGGGATGCACGCGAACGGGACGTTGCTGGGGGACCACGCCGCAGGCGCGCCCCTCGCGCCGCGCCTGCCGGGCCGTCGCTCCCGGGCGCGCCGGGCCGCCCTCGCCCTCGCCGCGGCGGCGCTGGCGGCCTTCGCCGCCGTGGGCAGCTTCGGCGCCTTCCGCTACGTGTGGACGTTCCTCCTCTACCGCGGCGAGCCGCCGCCGTCGGTGCCGAGTCGCGTCGCGCTGCCGGGCGCGAGGCACCGGGTCGTCTCGGTCGTCCCGGCGCAGGTCGTGCACATCTCGGTGCGCAGCCCGGCGCTCGGCGGGCGCGCGGTGCCGGTCGTCGTCGTCCTGCCGCCCGGCTACGCGTCGCACCCGGCGCAGCGCTACCCGACCTTCTACCTCCTCGAGGGCTACCCCGCCTTCGGGGGGCCGCAGTCGTTCGTCAACGTCGGCAACATCGCCGGCCTCGAGTCCGTCCTCGTCGCCGAGGGCCGCATGTCCCCCACGATCCTCGTGATGCCGTCCGGCTCGCCGAGCCTGCTCGTCGACACGGAGTGGGCGAACGGCGTACGCCGGGACAACGGGTGGGAGACCTTCGTCGCCCGGGACCTCGTGCGGGCGATCCAGGCCCGCTACCGCGCCCTGCGGTCCGGGGCGAGCCGGGCGATCGGCGGCCTGTCCGAGGGCGGCTACGGGGCCCTCAACATCGCGATCCACCACCCCGGCGAGTTCCGGGTCGTCGAGAGCTGGTCGGGCTACATGCTCGCCGACGACATCCCGGCGGTCTTCGGCCGGAACCCGGCGCGCCGACGCCTCAACAGCCCGGCCATCCAGGTCGTGGCGGCTGCCGCGCGCCTTCGGGCTGCGAGGACCTACATCTGGTTCTACTGCGGCACCGCCGACTACGACGTCGCCCAGAACCGGTCGTTCGCCGCGCTCTTGACGAGGCTCGGCATCGCGCACCGCTTCCGCATCGTGCCGGGCAACCACAACTGGGGGCTGTGGCGCTCGCAGCTGCCCGCCGCCCTCCTCGCGGCATCCTCCCACCTCGCCCATGGCTGAGCGTTCCCGCTACCTCGCGCTGCGCGGCCTCGCCTTCGCCGGCCTCGCCGCGGCGACCCTCGCCATGCCGGCGATGGCGCTCGGCTGCCTCTACCTCCTGCGCCCCGTCGTGAGCGGCTGGCCCGGGCCGCAGGTCTCGCAGGCCCTCGAGCTCGACGCGATCCCGCACCACGCGAGCGTCCCGCTCGTCGCCTTCGTCGCGGTCTTCGCCGTCGGCAGCGCCGGGCTCGCGCTCGTCACGAGGGCGATGCGCCTGAACCGGCTGTCCGCGGCGCTCGTGCTGCTGAGCGGCGTCGGCCTGTGGACGTACCTCATCGAGGCGGGGTCGGTCTTCGTCGTCCTGCAGGTCTCCCTCGCCGAGGCGCTGCGGCATGCCGCCTCGATGCAGTCCGTGTACCTGGCTGGCGCGCTGGCGGGCCTCGCGGGCGCCCTCGTCGCGCGCGAGCCCACCGGGAGCCGGCGCGCCGTGACGCTCATCGTCTACGCCGTGACGGTCGGGGCCCTGCTCGACCTGCTCGCCGTCGTCGTACCGCACGGGCGCGAGGGCGGCGTGGTCGGGGAGGTCGCGACGAGCTTCGTGCCGCCCGTCGCCGCCGCGCTCATCGTCCCGACCGCGGTGCTCCTGCTCATCACGTCGCGCGGCCTCAGCCGGCGGAACCGCAGCGCCTGGCGGATCGCGCTCGCGCTCCTCGGGCTCTCGGCGCTGCTGCACCTCCTGCACGGCCTCGACTACGCGGACGCCTCGGTCACCGGCGTCATCACGATCGCGCTCGTCGCCCGCCGCCGCGACTTCGTCTCGAGGACCGATCCGCACGCACGCCTGCCGGCCCTCGAGCGCATCGCGGGGTTCGTCGCCGCAGCGTTCGTCTTCGGCTTCCTCGCCATCGTCGTCAACCGGGTCGCCGCCGACCTCCCGGTGCACGCCGGCAGGGCGGCCGTGGCCGCGCTGCGTGCCCTCGTCGGCCTCGCCCCGGGCGGGCGGTCGTTCTTCCGAGGGAACTTCGGCGACTGGCTCCCGTGGGCGGTGGTCGGGATCGAGGCCGTCGGCGTCGCCCGCGGCGTCGCGGCGTGGCTCGCGCCCTGGCGCCACCAGCTCGGCGCGGACGAGCGGGCCGCGAGCCGCGCCGCGGACCTCGTGCGCCGCTACGGCGTCGACACGCTCGCGCCCTTCGCGCTGCGCGCCGACAAGGACCGCTTCTTCTACGAGGACCCGGCGGCGAGCCCCGACGCGGGCACCGTCCTCGTCGCGTACCGGGCCGTGCGCGGCGTCGCCATCATCACCGGCGACCCCGTCGGGCCGCCGCAGCTCGTCGAGGCCGCGCTGCGCTCGTTCCTCGACGGCGTCGTGCGCGAGCGGGGGTGGCGGCCCACCGTGCTCGGCGCGTCGTCCCGCTACCTCGACACCTACCGCGCCCTCGGGCTGAAGACGCTCTACCACGGCGACGAGGCCGTCCTCGACGTGAAGACGTTCAGCCTGGAGGGACCGCCGATGCGCACCGCGCGCCAGGCCGTCCACCGCGTCGAGCGCCGGGGCTACCGCGCGGAGGTGCGCTACGCGGGGGACGTCCCTCCCTCGCTGTGGGACGAGCTCCGGGAGATCGAGGCGGAGTGGCTCGGCGGCCGGCCGAAGACGGGGTTCGTCATGCAGCTCGACGACCTCGGCGCGCTCGGCGGCACGGACGCCCTGTTCGTCATCGGGCGCTCCCCCGACGGTGCCGTCGCCGGCTTCCTGCACCTCGCGGTGTGCCCGGCGAGCCGGAGCCTGTCGCTCTCCTCGATGCCGCGGCGCCGGACGACGCCGAACGGCTTCAACGCCTTCCTCATCTCCGCGGCCGCCTCGTGGGGGCGCGAGCACGACTTCGTGGCGCTGTCGCTGAACTTCTCGCCCTTCGCCGGCCTGCTCGCGTCGGGCGCCGAGCCCTCGGGGGTCCGCCGGCTGGAGCGGCGCGCGCTCCTCGCGGTGAAGCGGCGCCTCGAGCTCCAGCTCGACAACCTGGCCGTGTTCAACCGCCAGTTCGCACCGCACTGGGAGCCGCGCTTCGTCGCGTTCGAGCGGCACTCGGACCTGCCACGGGCGCTCGTCGCGATGCTCGCCGCCGAGGGCTACCTGCCGTTCGCGGCGCGGGTGCGGGGCCGCAGCTGGACCCCAGTCCGCGTCCCCCCGATGGCGCCCGCGCCGGTCGCCTAGGGGCCGCGGTGGCCCTCGCCGCGGGGCTCCTCCTCGCCGTCGCCTCGGCCGTCGCGTTGAGCTGGGGCTTCTTCGTGCAGCACGGCGTCGCGAGCGGCCTGGAGACCCTCTCGGTGCGCCGGCCCGTGCGCTCGCTGTGGCTCCTCTTCTCGAACCTCCGGTGGCTGAGCGGCTACCTCGTCGGCTGGCTCGGGTGGGGGCTGTACGTCGCCGCGCTGCACTTCGTGGCGCTGTCGGTGGTGCAGGCGATCGCGGCCGGCGGGATCGGCGTCCTCGCCCTCCTCGTGCGGCGCGCCGCACGGCTCTCGCGCCGCGAGCTCGCGGCCTCGGCGGTGTCGGTCGTCGGCCTCGCGCTCCTCGGGGCCAGCCTGGTCGGGAACGTCCCGCGCTCGCAGCACGTCGGCTGGGCACCCGTCGCCGTGGCCGTCGGCGCGTCGCTCGCAGCCGCGCTCCTCGGCGTCCTCGTCTCCTGGCGCACCGGTGCGCTCGCCTTCGCACTCGGCGCCGCGTCCGGCCTGTGCTACGCGGCCGGGGACATCGCCACGAAGGGGGCGCTCGGCGGGAGCGGCCTCGTCTTCGTGCCGATCCTGCTCGCGTGCCACGCGAGCGGCTTCGTGGCGCTCCAGCTCGCCTTCCAGCGCGGCGGTGCGATCTCGACGGCCGGCGCGTCGACGCTGCTCACGAACTCGGTCCCCATCGCCGCGGGGGTGGCCCTCTTCGGCGAGCGCGTGCCGGCCGGCGCGCTCGGCGTCGCCCGGGTGGCGAGCTTCGCCCTCGTCGTCGCCGCCGCCGTCCTGCTCGCTCGCGCGGACGGCCGCTGAGGGCGCCGCGCCGGGACAGAGCGCACCGCCAGGCGCCAACATGAGGCGGTGCGCGCCGTCCCTCCTCGGCAGGTCGCGCGCCGCGCGCGGGCGGCGGTCCGGCCGCGATCGCTCGCCAAGGGCGCGCTCGCGCTCGCGGCCGCGGCGCTCCTCGGGGGCATGCCCTCGGCCGCCGCGGCGCCCCCCCGGGCGCGACCGCGCCGGCCCGGCCCGTTCGCCGAGCTTGCGGGGCCGGCGGTCGTCTCGGTCGAGGTGCCCTCCGCCGCGTTGCACCGACTCGTCCCCACCCTCGTCTACCTGCCACCGGGCTACCCGAGGGCGCGCGCACGCTACCCGACCCTCGTCCTCCTCCACGGGGTGCCGGGCAGCGGCCACCAGCTGTTCGCCAAGCTCGACCTGGCGAACGTGCTCACCGCGCTCGTGCGGGCCCGCCGGATGCCGCCGACGATCGTCGTGGCCCCGAGCGACGGCCCGTCGTCGGGCACCGACACGGAGTGGGAGGACTCGCCGGTGAAGCCGAGCTCTCGCTGGGGGACGTTCGTGGCCGACGACCTCGCGCGCTACCTCCAGGGCAACCTGCCGGTGTGCACGTCGCGCGCGGCGCACGCGATCGGCGGCCTGTCGATGGGCGCCTTCGGCGCGGTCAACCTGGCGCTGCGCCACCCCGACGAGTACGGCGCGGCGACGCTGTGGTCGGGCTACTTCGTCGCCAACACGCCTGCCATCGACGGTCCTCGCAACTCGCCGGAGTGGCGCGACGACTCGCCGCTCTACTACCTGCCGACGATCGCGAGACGGGTGCGCGAGTCGGGGCTGCGCCTCTCCTTCTACACGGGCAGGAAGGACGAGTTCTACGCCGAGAACGTGGCGTTCGCGCGCCTGCTCGGCGCCGAGCGCATCCCCTACCGCTTCCAGGTCCTGCCGGGGCGCCACTCCTGGCGGCTCTGGCGCGCCGAGCTCGTCCCCCAGCTCACCTGGGTCGGCGCCGTCGAGCACTGCTGACGCTGCGGCCCGCGTCCTCGGGCGAGCGCCTCACCTGCCGCCGGCGCCCTCGCCGAGGAGGGCGAGCACGGCCTCGAGCTCGAGGTGCTCCTCGAGGGCATCGGCGAGGCGGTCGATCCGCGCCTCACGCAGGGCCGCGAAGCGGACGCTCGAGGGCCCGAGCGGCCTCCCGCGCCGTGCCGCCGCGGCGGCGAGGAAGCGGTGCCGCAGCTCGTCGGACTCGAACAGGCCGTGCACGCTCGTGGCGTAGATGCCCCTCGCCTCGTCGGCGACGCCCTCGCCCGCAGGCTGCCCGTCGGTCACGAGCCAGGCCGGCACGCCCGGGCGCGGGACGGGGCGGCCGTGGCGGATCTCGTAGCCGACGACCGGCTCGCCCGACGACGAGCGGCCGACGACCCGGCGCGTCACCTTCTCCTCCTCGAAGGTCGTCACGACGTCGAGGAGGCCGAGCCCGGGCACCGTGCCGGCCCTCGACTCGACCTCGTCGTGGATCTCGACGCCGAGCATCTGGTAGCCGGCGCAGATGCCGAGGAGCGTGCTGCGCCGGGAGAGGGCCCTCGCGAGCGCCTCGTCGAGGCCCACCGAGCGCAGCCAGGCGAGATCCGCGACGGTCGCCTTCGAGCCCGGCAGGACGACGAGATCCGGGTCGCCGAAGGCGCTCGGGTGGCGCACGTAGCGCACGGCGACGCCCGGCTCGCAGGCGAGCGGGTCGAGGTCGGTGAAGTTGGCGAGGTGGGGCAGCCCGATGACGGCGACGTCGAGGCGGTCGCCCGCGCCGCCGGCGGGCGCCTCGCCTGCGAGCGAGAGGGAGTCCTCGGCATCGAGGCCGAGCGCGCCGAGGTGCGGGAGGACCCCGAGGGCGGGGAGCCTGCAGCGCCGCTCGAGCTTAGCGATCCCGGGCGCGAGGACCTCCTTGGCGCCGTGCAGCTTGTTCACCACGAAGCCGCGCAGCGTGCGCCGCAGGGGCGCCGGCAGGAGCGCGACGGTGCCGTAGAGCGAGGCGAAGACGCCGCCGCGCTCGATGTCGCCGACGAGGATCGCCGGGATGCCCGCCGCGCGCGCGAGCGGGAGGTTGGCGAGGTCCGCCTCGAGCAGGTTGATCTCGGCTGCGCCGCCGGAGCCCTCGACGAGCACGGCGTCGAAGCGGCTGCGCAGGTCGGCGAGCGCCGCCTCGACGACGCCCGCGAGGCGCGGGCGCGCCCGGGGCCAGTCGCCGGCGAGCGGGTCCGCAAGCGGCCGCCCGAGCACGACCACCTGGCAGTCGCCGTCGGCGCCGGGCTTGCACAGGACCGGGTTCATCGCCGCCTCCGGCTCGACGCGGGCCGCGGCCGCCTGGAGCGCCTGGGAGCGGGCGATCTCGTGGCCCGCAGCGGTGACCGCGGCGTTGAGCGCCACGTTCTGCGCCTTGAACGGGGCGACGCGCACGCCCCGCCGGGCGAGGACGCGGCACAGCCCCGTGACGATGCTCGTCTTGCCGACGCCGCTCGCGGTGCCGCAGACCAGGAGCGCGCCGGCGGACGCGGCCATCAGAAGTCGATGCCCCGGCGCGCCGCGATCCCCGCGTCGAAGGCGTGCTTCACCTTCACCATCTCGGTGACCGTGTCGGCGATCGCGACGAGCGCCTCGCTCGCGTCGCGCCCGGTGACGATGACGTTGACGCCGGGCGGGCGGCTCGCGATCGCCGCCAGCACCTCCTCCTCGTCGATCCAGCCCCAGTTGCACGGGTAGGTCACCTCGTCGAGGAGCACGAGGTCGAACGCGCCCGACGCGATCGCCTCGCGTGCCGTGGCCCAGGCCGCCCGGGCGAGCTCGGCCGAGCGCGCGAGGTCGTCGACGACCCAGGTGAAGCCGTCGCCGGTGGTGTGCCACGTGGCCCCGAGCTCGCGCAGCAGCCGCTCCTCCCCGGTGCGGAAGCGGCCGGACTTCACGAACTGGACGACGCACACGCGCCAGCCCCGGGCGAGGGCGCGCAGCGCGGTGCCGAGGGCAGCGGTCGACTTGCCCTTGCCGTCCCCGGTGTTCACGAGCACGAGGGAAGCCGCTCGCCGGCGGGCGCGCGGGGGCGGCGTCGTGGGCGGGGTCGACCTCACGCGCCGCCCGCCTCCGCCGCGACCGGCCCGGGGACCTCGAGGTCCTTCGGCCGCGCCGGCACGACTGCGCGCCCCGAGCGCGCCGGCAGCACCTCGACGCTCGCGGCGAAGAAGCGTCCGACGTTCGCCTCGGTGAGCACCTCGTCCGCCGTCCCGGCGGCGACGGCTCGCCCGCCCGCCAGCACGAGCAGCTCGTCGGCGTACTGGGCGGCGAGGGTGAGGTCGTGGATCGCGCACAGCACGCTGAGGGAGCGCTCGCGCCGCAGCTCGTCGGCGAGCTCGAGGACGCGCTGGCCGTGGCCGAGGTCGAGCGACGCGGTCGGCTCGTCGAGGACGAGCACGGGGGCCTCCTGGGCGAGGGCCCGTGCCAGCACCGCCCGCTGCGCCTCGCCGCCGGAGACCTCCCCGAGCGTGCGCCCGGCGAGGCCGGCGAGGCCGAGCCGCTCGAGCACGGCGGCCGCCACGAGGCGATCGCGCCTCGTCTCGCCCCCGAGGTAGGGGCGGTGGGGCGCGCGGCCGAGGAGCACGTAGTCGGTGACGGTCATCCCGGGCGGGAGCACGGGGCGCTGGGGGACGTAGGCGACGAGGCGCGCGGCGCGCCGACGGCTGGCGAGGTCCCGGCGCTGGCCCGCGACGCGGACCTCGCCCGCGTAGGGGACGAGGCCGGCGACGGCGCGCAGCAGCGTCGACTTGCCGGCGCCGTTCGGCCCGATCACCCCGAGGAAGCCGCCGTGCCGGACGCGCGCCGTGACGCCGGCGAGCACGACGCGCCCGCCGAGGGTCACCGACACGGCGTCGACCTCGAGGGTCACGCCAGCCTCCTCGCCTGGCGCAGCACGACGAGGAAGAAGGGAGCGCCGAGGAAGGCGGTGACCACCCCGAGCGGCACCTCCCCCGGGGCGAGCACGGTGCGGGCGAGCAGGTCGGCGAGGATGAGGAAGCCGGCGCCGAACAGCAGCGACAGGGGCAGGATGCGCTGGTAGCTCGGCCCGACGAGCAGGCGGATGGTGTGCGGCACGATGATCCCGACGAAGCCGATGAGGCCGCTCACCGAGACCGCCGCGGCGGTCCCCAGCGTCGCCGCCGCGATGACGACGAGGCGGACGCGCTCCGCGCGCACCCCGAGGCTCGTCGCCTCCTCGTCGCCGACGCTGAGGACGTCGAGCAGGCGCCGACAGGCGAGGAGCGCGACCGCCGCGACGCCGACGTAGGGCAGGACGAGGGTGACGTCGCTCCATCCCGCGGTCGACAGGCCGCCGAGGATCCACGTGTAGACCTGCTGGAGGACGGGCGTGTTGCGCTGCTGGAGGAAGGTCTGCGCTGCGGTGAAGAAGGCGCCGACCGCCACGCCGGCGAGGATGAGGTTGCCCGCCGGCCCACCCCGGCGGGAGCGGCCGAGGGCGAAGGTGGCGAGCACGGCGAGGATCGCGCCGGCGAAGGCCAGGGCGGGCACCGGGCCGGCGGGGAGCTGGGCCAGCCGGGGCAGCTCGATCACCGCGACGGTGGCGCCGAGGCCGGCCCCCGAGGCGACGCCGAGCAGGTACGGGTCGGCGAGCGGGTTCGAGAAGACCCCCTGGTAGGCAGCGCCGGCGAGGGCGAGCATCGCCCCGACGACGCCGCCGAGCACGATCCTCGGGGCTCGCAGCTGCCAGACGACGGCGACGCCCTCGGGCGACAGGTGCGGGTGGAGCGCGACGAAGGGCAGCCGACTGACGACCTCCTCGAGCACGGCGCCGGGAGGCAGGTCGGCGGGCCCGACGACGACGCTCGCCACCGCCGCGCCGAGGAGGAAGGCGATCCCCGCGACCACCTGCACCGGCCTCAGGCGCGTCGGCTCGACGGTGGCCGTGGCGGCGTCGTCGATCTCCCACAGGCGCAGCGCCGGTGCTCGGGAGGCCTCACGCGCCTCCCGGCGCTCCCGCCGAGGGGCGAGGCTCACGTCCCGGCCGGCCGTGCGGCCCTCGCGTGCGCGCCTCGGGCCGTCAGGATGCGATCGAGGACGGCGACGAGCGTCTCGAGGCTGTGGGGTCCCCACTCCGAGGCGAGCGAGTCGGGGATCCCGTAGACGTGGTGGAGGCGGACGGCCCGCAACCGGGCGAAGCCGGGGCGGTGGGCGAAGGTCGCGGGGCTCTGCCTGCAGCAGTCGGTGTCCGCGAGGAAGACGTAGTCGGGGTTGGCCCGCAGGAGGTACTCGGCGGACAGCTGCGGGTAGGCGGAGCCGTGCGCCGCCGCGTCCGCGATGTCGCGCAGCTTCAGTCGGGCGAAGATCGCGCCGACGAAGGTCTTCGAGGTGGCGCTGTACAGCGTCGGGTCGAGCTCGAGGTAGTAGGTCTTGCCGCGCGCCGCCGAGCCGGCAGCGCTCGCGGCGCGGGCGATGCGCTGGGCGAGCGTGCGGGCGACGCGGGACGCCGCGGCGACGTGCCCCGTCGCTCGGCCGAGCTCGGCGAGCTGGGCGTCGACGCCGGCGAGCGAGGTCGCGGGAGGCAGCAGGAGCGCCGGGATGCCGAGCGTGCGCAGCTGGGCGACGAGGTGGCTGGCGTCGAAGGCGAGCAGGACGAGGTCCGGCCGCAGGCTCAGGTAGTCCTCGGCGCTCGTCTCCCCGCCGGTGAAGCTGGTGCGGGGGGCGTTCGGCGGGTACGTCGAGTAGCGGTCGACGCCGACGACCTGGGGGCCCGCCCCGATGGCGTAGAGCATCTGGGTCGCGCTCGGCGAGAGCGAGAGGATCCGCGTCGGTCGCGCCGGGATGCGCGCGACCCCCTCGGGCGTCGCGATCGCCACCGGGAAGCCGCGCCGGTGCGCGCCAGCCCCTCGGGGCGCCGCGCTCGCGACCGCGCCGGGCGCGAGCAGCCCGACGGCGAGGGCGAGAGCGAGGGCTCGGGCAGAAGGTCTTCTCATGGCACTCCTCCTCGTGGTCGAGGGCTCGTGCCGCCAGCAGGAGAGGACCCCTGCGACCTGCCCGTTACCTCGACGCGCCTGGTCGCTGCCGACTGGCCAGGCGACCTGGCTCGTCCTCCCTCGAGAGCTCGGAGGAACGACAGTTGCGGGACAGCGCCGGACTCCCACCGGACTTCGCTGACCAGCCGGTTGCTGCGTGCACCCTAGGCGCGCGCCGCGCGCCGTGGCAAGGAGTCGAGCGCCGCGCGCACGAACCGCTGCGCGAGCACCGGGCGCGCCGCGAGGTGCTGGTGCAGGTAGCTGGCGAACAGGGTCGGCGACGAGAACCCTGCCCGCCCGCGGCCGAAGCGGCCCTCGAGCTCGAGGGCGTCGCCCGCGGGTTCGACGGTCGAGCGGTGGAACTCGTGGCCGACGAGCTCGGTGCCCGCGGGGCCGAGGAGCCCCGGCACCCGCGTCGTCGCTCGCCGGTAGCCGATCGCGAGGGTGTCGCCCAGGCGCGCCCGCACGCCGGCCAGCGCGCCGGCGAGGGGGACGCCGTCGAGCGATTCGCACAGGAGGAGGAAGCCCCCGCACTCGGCCCAGGTGACGAGGCCCGCCGAGACCCGAGCGGCGAGCTCGTCGAGGAGCGGTCGGTTGGCTGCGAGCTCGGAGGCGAAGACCTCCGGGAAGCCGCCACCGGCGTACAGCGCCGCCGCGCCGTCCGGCAGGCGCGCCGCGCGGCACGGGTCGAAGGGGACGAGCTCGGCGCCGGCCTGCTCGAGCAGCTCGAGGTTCTCGGGGTACACGAAGCTGAAGGCCGGCCCGGCGCACAGCGCGACGACGCAGCGCCCGACGAACGAGGCGCTCGGCGGGTCGACGGCGCGCCGCGTCGGCGCGGCGCGCGCCAGGCGGAGGAGGGCCTCGAGGTCGACGTGGCGCGCGACCACCTCGCCGAGGCGGGCGATCGCGGCCTGCGTCTCGGCGGGCCGCTCGGCGACCGGCACGAGGCCGAGGTGGCGCTCGCGCCAGACGAGGTCGTCGCGTCGGGGGATGGCCCCGAGGACGGGCAGGCCGAGGGGTGCGAGCGCCTCGCGCAGCAGCTCGGCGTGCCCCGCGCCGCCGACCCGGTTGAGCACGACGCCGGCGACGTCGAGGGACGGGTCGTAGCTCGCGTAGCCGTGGACGAGGGCGGCCACCGAGCCGCTCATGGCCGACGCGTCGACGACGAGGACGGTGGGCGCCTCGAGGACCCGGCTGACCTCGGCGGTCGAGCCGTCCACGCCGGGGAGCCCCGCCCCGTCGAAGAGCCCCATCACCCCCTCGACGACGAGGAGGTCGGCGCCGCGGGCCGCGGCGGCGGCGAGCCCCGGCAGGAGCTCGCGACCGGCCAGGAAGGCGTCGAGGGAGCGCCCCGGCCGCCCCGTGGCGGCACGGTGGTAGCCGGGGTCGATGAAGTCGGGCCCGACCTTCGCCGCGCCGACGCGCAGCCCGCGTGACGCGAGCGCGGCCATGATCCCGGTGGCGACCGTCGTCTTGCCGACGCCCGAGTGCGTGCCGGCAACGACGAGGCGCGGGCCGAGGAGGGCCATGGCTCGATCCTTGCACCGACGCGCCCGCCGTCGGGCACGATGTGGCGTGCGCATCGTCTCGCTCCTGCCCTCGGCGACCGAGATCGTCTACCTCCTCGGCCTCGGTGGCGACCTCGTCGGGGCGACCCACGAGTGCGACTGGCCACCCGCGGCGCGCCGGGTCCGGCGGGTGTCGGCGTCCAACCTGCCGCCGGGCGCGTCGCCGGCCGAGATCGACCGGCTCGTCAGCGCGAGCGTCTCGGGCGGCGCGCCGGCCTACGTGCTCGACCACGAGGCGATCCGCGAGCTCGCCCCCGATCTCGTCATCACCCAGGACCTGTGCGCGGTGTGCGCGGTGCCCGCTGGCCACCTGCGCGCCGCGCTGGACGTGCTCGGGATCGAGGCGCAGGTCCTCTCGCTCGATCCCTCCTCGCTCGGCGAGGTGCTCGACTCGATCGTCGCGGTCGGGCGCGCGACGGGGACCGAGGCGCGCGCCCGGGAGGCCGTGGCCGCGCTGCGCGAGCGCCTCGAGGCCGTGCGCCGCGCCGTCGCGGCGCGACCTCGGCCGGCGACGCTCGCCCTCGAGTGGAGCGACCCGCCCTACAACGCCGGCCACTGGGTCCCCGAGATGGTGCGTCTCGCCGGTGGCGAGCCGCTCCTGGCGTCCGCCGGGGTGCCCTCGACGCGCCTCGCGTGGGAGGCGATCGGCCGCTCGCGCCCGGAGGTCGTCGTCTTCCTGCCCTGCGGCTACGGGCTCGACGCGGCGTGCGAGGAGGCGAGCGCGCTCCTCGCCAGCCGGCCCGAGCTGGCCGGCGCGCGGCGCCTGTTCGCGGGCGACGCCTCCGGGTACTTCTCCCGGCCCGGACCGCGCCTCGTCGACGGCACGGCCGCCCTGGCCGCGGCGCTGCACGACCGCTGCGGGATCGAGGCGCCGGCGGGGGTCCTGGCGAGGCTGCGCTGAGCCAGCTCGCCGGCGGGCCGGTGGTGCCACCGGCGAGCGCCGCGGCGTGGCGCTCGCTACGACCGGACCCGCGCCACGGCCGTGGGCGCAGCGCTCTCGTGCCGCCGGCCTCCGCCCGTGGGGGACTCGAGGGAGCCCGGCGGGCGCGCCCCGGGAGGCGGCGGTCCGCACGGCGGCGGCGCCGATCGCCGGCGGGCGACCGCCTTGCGCAGCTCGTCGGCGCCTGCGACCACGACGGGGAAGGGGAGGAGCAGGGCGAGCTGCGCGGGGGACAGCGACGCGGTCCCGAAGAGCGCCTCGAGCGGCGGCGCGTAGGCGAGGAGCAGGGCGAAGGCGACCTCGAAGGCGACCCCCGCGAGCAGCGCACGGCTGCGCCGCAGGCCGAGCGACCAGATCGGCGCCCGCTCGGCGCGCACCGCGAAGGCGGTGCCGACCTGGCACGCGACGATCCCGAGCCAGGCGACCGTCGTCGCCTGCCGGTAGGCCTCGTGCAGCGGCGTGCCTGGCCCGGTCGGCGTCCCCGGGTGCCAGCCGGCACGCAGCAGGACGAGGAAGAAGCCGCCGAGGACGAGCGCGGCCGACACGACGCCGAGGAAGCCCCACGAGCGCGCGAGCATCGACCGGCGGACGACGCTCTCGTGCCGGCCCCGCGGCGGCCGCTGCATGAGTCCGGGCTCGGCGGGCTCGCGGCTGAGGGCGAGGGCGGGGAGCGTGTCGGTGCCGAGGTCGATGGCGAGGATCTGCATGACCGTGAGCGGCAGGGGGATCGTGCCACCCGACAGGGCGAAGGCGAGGAAGGGGACGATCTCCGGTACGGCGTGGGTGAAGATGTAGACGATGAACTTCCGCACGTTGTCGTAGACGCGCCGTCCCTCTTCGATCGCGGCGACGATCGTGGCGAAGTTGTCGTCCGTCAGCACCATCGTCGCCGCCTCGCGGGCGACGTCGGTGCCTGCCCTGCCCATGGCGACGCCGATGTCGGCGCGCCGCAGCGCCGGGGCGTCGTTCACCCCGTCGCCGGTCACGGCGACGACCTCGCCGAGCGCCCGCAGCGCGTCGGTGATCCGCAGCTTGGCCTCCGGCGAGCTGCGGGCGAAGATGATCTCGTCGCCGCTCGTGAGCAGCGCGTCGAGCTCGTCCTCGCTGAGGCGGTCGAGCTCCTCGCCGCTGACGACCCTGCTCGCCGCCGAGCCGATGCCGACCTGCCGGGCGACGGCCGCGGCCGTGAGCCCGTAGTCGCCGGTGACGACGTGGATCCGAACCCCCGCGGCGTGGGCCTTCGCGACCGACGCCGCCACCTCCGGACGGGGCGGGTCGAAGAGCGCGACGAGGCCGAGGAAGCACAGGTTGCGCTCGACCTCGTCGCGCCGGGGCGTCCCCTCGAGCCCCGCCGGCGCGGCGCGCCGCGCGACGGCGAGGACGCGAAGGCCCGCCCTCGCCTGCTCGGCGACGACCTCCTCGACGCGCTCGCGCCAGCTCGCCGTCATCGCCTCCTCGGCGCCGTGGCGCGTGGCGATCCGGTCGCACAGCGGGAGCACGCTCTCGGGCGCGCCCTTCGTGTGCACGACGAGGGCGCCATCCACCTCGTCGAGCGTCGACATCCGCTTCAGGTGGGGGTCGAAGTGGTAGAGGGCGCGGCGCGACCGGTCGCGCTCGGCGGGCCGGACCGGGACGCGTGCCCCGGCGGCGAGCTCGAGGAGGGCGAGCTCGGTCGGGTCGCCGGTCGGGCCGGCGAGCCCGTCCCCGCGGCTCGCCGTCGTGCACGTCGCGCCGGCGCGCGCGAGCGCCCGCAGCTCGGGAGGCGCTGCGGCGAGCTCCTCCGGCGATGCCGTGCCCGCGGCGGTCCACACGGCGGCGGCGCGCATCTGGTTGGCCGTCAGCGTCCCGGTCTTGTCGGTGCAGATGACCGTCGTCGACCCGAGCGTCTCGACCGCGGAGAGGCGCTTCACGACGGCGCCTCGCCGCGCCAGGTCGCGCGCGCCGACGGCGAGTGCCAGCGTGATCGTCGGCAGGAGCCCCTCGGGTACGTTGGCCACGATCAGGCCGACGGAGAAGCTGACGGCCGCCCGCAGGGAGAGGCCGGCCGCGGCGCCGAGGGGCAGGAAGGCGATCGCCGCCGCGAGCGCGACCGAGGCGATCAGCCACGCCACCCGCTTCACCTGCCGCTCGAGCGGGCTCTGCTCCCGGACGGTGCGCTGGGAGAGCGAGGCGATCCGCCCGAGCTCCGTGCGCATCCCCGTGCGCGTCACGACGGCGCGCGCCTCGCCCCCGGTGCAGGTCGACCCGCTCAGGACGAGGTTCCGGGCGCTGAGGAGCGGACCGTGCGTCTCGACGACGTGCGCCGCGCGGTAGGCGGGGAGCGACTCGCCCGTGAGGGTCGACAGGTCGACCTCGACCTCGCCTTCGATGAGCCGAGCGTCTGCGCTGATCCGGTCTCCCTCCTCGATGAGGACGACGTCACCGGGCACGAGCCGGCTCGCCTCCACCTCGGTGGGCTGGCCGTCGCGAAGGACGCGGGCCCGCTCGGGCAGGTAGGCGGCGAGCGCCTCGACCGCCCGCTCCGCCTGCTCCTCCTGGGCGAACGCGACGACGGCGTTGAGGACGATGACCGCGGCGATGGCGCCCGCCAGGAGCGCGCTCCGGTTGACGAGCGCGAGGGCGGCGGCAGCGGCGAGGAGGAGGGCGAGCGGGTGCGTGAACTGCCGGGCCAGGTCGCCGGGCCAGTGCCGGCCGCCGCGGCGGGCGAGCTCGTTCGGGCCTTCGGCGACGAGTCGACGGGCTGCCTCGCGCTCCGAGAGGCCCGTCGGCGAGGTGCGCAGGCGCCAGAAGAGCTCGGCGAGGGGCTGGCGCGGGTCGAGGGGGGCCTCGCGACCGAGGCCGTCCGCCCCTCGCGACGGCTCGTTCGCGTCCCCGGTCACGTCGGTCTCCCGCCGCGACGGCGCCGCCTCCGCTCGCGGCGCGACCCGCCGCTCGGTCGGAGGGAGCGGGCCGCTCGAGGCCCCGCTCGCACCCCGGGTGGAGCTCCGGGCGCTGCGGCGGCCGCGCCGACGGCGGTCATGGTGTGCTCCTCTCGTCACACGCCGGTCCGGGCGGCTGCTCCAGGCTCGCGAGGGCGCCCGCCCGCGCTGTAGGGGCGAAGGTCACGCCGGCAACCGAGCGGCCGTGCCGGCGCGAGCCGCTACACGCGATCGCCGAGCAGGCCGGAGAAGACCTGGCGCATCGAGAGGATGCCGGCCACGCGGCCTTCGGGCGTGACGACGAGGAGGTGGCGTACCTCATGGGCGAGCATCATCCTCGCCGCGTCGACGAGGTGGCTCGTCGTCGTCACCCAGTAGGGCCAGGGCGAGGCGACGGTCTCGACCTGCTCGTCGCCGCCGAGGCCGAGCGCGAGCGCGCGCGTGAGGTCCCGCTCGGTGACGAGCTCGCGCGGGAGCTCGCCGACGAGCAGCGCGGACACGTCCGCGGCCCGCATCACGCGGGCCGCCTGCCGCAGGCTGGCGCCGTGCGGGACGTGCACGACCGGGCGCAGCTCGAGCTCGCCGACCTCGACGTCGAGTCCGCGACGCCCCCGCCCGCCCTCCTCGCCTGCGGCGGCCGGCTCGCCACCGGCCGCGCCGGGAGCGCTCATCGCCGCGCGCCGGGCAGCTTCGGCCGGTGCCGGGGCGCGAGCGGGCTCGGGATCGCGGGCTGGTCGCGACGCGCGCCCGCGAGGACGAGACGCCACTCGGCGTCGGCGACCGAGCGGCGCACGGCCTCGACAGCGTCGGGGTTCACCGAGATCGAGGTGATGCCGAGCTGCACGAGGTACTCGGCGAACTCGGGGCGGTTCGACGGCGCCTGGCCGCACAGCGACGAGGTGATGCCAGCCGCCTGGCAGGCCGCGACGATCCGGCCGATCGCGTCGAGCACCGCAGGGTCGGCCTCGTCGAAGAGGGGGGCGAGGACCTCCGAGTCACGATCGACGCCGAGTACGAGCTGGGTCAGGTCGTTGCTGCCGATCGACACGCCCTCGACGCCCATCGCCGCGTAGGTAGGGATCCAGGAGGCGGCCGAGGGCACCTCGGCCATCACCCACACGGGGAGCGCGCTCGCCTCGGGGTGGGCCGCGACGAGCTCGAGGCAGCGCTCGAGCTCCCAGGCCGTCCGGACGAAGGGGATCATGAGGCGCAGGTTCGGGCTCGTCGTGGCCACCGTGCCGAGCACGTCGAGCTCGAGGCGGAACAGGTCGGGCTGGTCCACGTAGCGGAAGCAGCCCCGGTAGCCGATCATCGGGTTGTCCTCCTGCGGCTCGACGTCGCCGCCGTCGAGCTTCCGGAACTCGTTGCTGCGGAAGTCGATGCTGCGGTAGACGACGGGACGGGGGGCGAAGGCCGTCACGATGCGCGTGAGGTGGGCCGCCATCGTGTCGACGAACGATCGGGCCTCGCCGCGCTCGAGCAGCTTGCGCGGGTGGACGCCGCGCAGCGCGTCGGTCACCATGAACTCGGCGCGCAGCAGGCCGACCCCGTCGACGGGGAGCGCGGCGACCTCCTCGGCGTGCTCGGCGACGGCGAGGTTGACGTACAGGCGCGTCGCCAGCGGCTGCGTCGCGGCCGGTCGTGCCGGCGCCGCCGGCGGTGGCGGCGCCTCGCCCACCACGCCCTCGAGGACCTGGCCCTTCGCGCCGTCGACCGTCACCACCTCGCCGTCGCGAAGCACGGTCGTCGCGTTGCGCGTCCCGACGACGCAGGGCACCTGCAGCTCGCGCGCCACGATGGCGGCGTGGCAGGTCATGCCCCCGCCGTCGGTGACGAGCGCGGCCGCACGTCGCATCACCGGTACCCAGTCCGGGCTCGTCATGGTGGCGACGAGGACCTCGCCGTCGCGCAGCCGGTCGCCCTCGTCGGGCGAGGCGAGGACGCGCACGGCGCCCGACGCCCGCCCCGCGGAGGCGGCGAGGCCGTTCAGCAGGACCCGTCCGGGCGCACCCGCCTTCGCCGCGCGGGCGTGCAGGGTCGTGATGGGTCGTGACTGGACGAGGAAGGTCCTGCCGGCCGCCATGGCCCACTCGGCGTCCTGCGGGGACCCGTAGTGGCGCTCGAGGGCGAGGCCGAGGCGGGCGAGGTCGACGACCTCCTCGTCGCTGAGGACGCGACGCGCGCCCGTCTCGGCGTCGAGCTCGACCTCGCGATCCGCGCCGTCCGGCCCGCGCACGACGGCCACTCGCTTGCGGCCGACGCGCACGCTCACGAGCGTGGGTCCGTCCTTCGAGACGACGTAGGTGTCGGGCTCGACCCGGCCGGAGACGACGACCTCGCCCTGGCCGAAGGCGGCCTCGATGACGATCCGGTCGGCGCGGTCCGAGGCGGGGTCCGCCGTGAACATGACCCCGGAGCGCTCGGAGGGGACCATCTCCTGGACGATCACCGCCAGGGAGGGCTCCTCGGTCACGCCCTCGAAGGCTCGGTAGGCGACGACGCGCTCGCCGTAGAGGGACGCCCAGCAGTCGACGATCGCCGCGAGGAGCGCCTCCTCGCCTGCGACGTTCGTCC
The DNA here is from genome assembly GCA_035294085.1 of Acidimicrobiales bacterium. NCBI lineage: Bacteria > Bacillati > Actinomycetota > Acidimicrobiia > Acidimicrobiales > Acidimicrobiales bacterium. The sequence continues at coordinate 43,530 of DATGLP010000029.1, forward strand.
GGGTGAGGTTCATCCCGGCGAAGGAGGTCCCCGCGGTGTCCTCGCTCGTGCCCGAGGAGCGGACGGCGACGCTGGCCTTCTCGCCGAGCTCCCGGTAGGCGGCGAGCACCTCCGCGGCGAGTTCGGGCGGCACCGGGGTGCGCCGCAGGAGCTCCTGCGCCTGCGCCGCGGTCGAGGCGAGGCTCGCCGGGTCCTCCGGCCGCACGTCGGCGAGGAGGCGGCGCAGGGCGTCGCGCTGGCCGGAGCGCTCGACGGCCTCGAGGTAGGCCTCGCTCGTGATCACGAACCCGGGCGGCACCGGCAGGCCGGCCCGGGTCATCTCGCCGAGGTTGGCGCCCTTGCCGCCGACGAGGCCCACGTCCTCGAGGCCGACGTCCTTGAACCAGCGGATCCGCTCCATGCGTCCTCCTTCGAGAGCCCTGCCTCCAGCCTGTCGGCGGCGCCGGGCGCCGCCAGGGTCGAACGGCACCTCCCGCCCGCGCGTCGCGCGCCGCGGCGCGCGCGCCGGTGCCGGGTACGCTCCCCGCGGACGTGCGCGCGATCGATGTGCTGAGCGTCGGAGACGTGACCACCGACGTCTTCATTCGCCTCCTCGAGGCGCGCGTCGTCGACGCCGGCGAGGGGGACCGCCGTCTCGAGCTCCCCTACGGGGGCAAGGTGCGCTTCGAGCACGCCGAGACCGTGGCCGCGGGGGGGAACTCGTCGAACGCCGCGGTCTGCTTCGCCCGTCTCGGGCTCGCCGCCGCGCTCGTCGCCAACGTCGGCGGCGACCAGGTGGGTCGCGACGTGCTCACGGCGCTCCACCGCGAGGGCGTGGACACGCGCTTCGTGCGCATCGACCCGGGGCTGCCGACGAACCGCAACTTCGTGCTGTGGTACGGGGACGAGCGGACGATCCTCGTCCACCACGAGTCGTACGAGTACCACTGGCCGCACCTGCGCCCCTCGGAGGTGCCTCGCTGGCTCTACCTGAGCTCGCTCGGCGACGAGACCCTCGAGTACTACGGGCAGCTGGCCGACTGGCTCGAGGCCGAGCCCGCGGTGCGCCTCGCCTTCCAGCCCGGGACCTTCCAGATCCAGCTCGGCACCGAGCGGCTCGCCCGCCTCTACCGGCGGGCCGACCTCCTTGTGTGCAACCGGGAGGAGGCAGCGGTCATCGGCGGTGGTCGCCACGCCGACGTCGCCGACCTCCTCGACCACCTGCACGCGCTCGGGCCTCGGGTCGCCGTCGTCACCGACGGCCCGGCGGGCGCCTACGCGTCGGATGGCCGGCGCCGCTACCGGGTCCCCTGCTACCCCGACCGCGAGCCGCCCCTCGAGCGGACGGGGGCCGGCGACGCCTTCGCCGCCACGCTCGTCGCCGCGCTCGCGAGGGGGCTCCCCCTCGAGGTGGGACTCGCCTGGGCGCCGGCGAACGCGATGAGCGTCGTCCACCGCGTCGGCTCCCAGGGCGGCCTGCTCACCGAGAAGGAGCTCGAGGCGGAGCTCGAGCAGGCGCCGCCCGGCTACGCGGTGCGCCCCCTGTAGTGGCCTAGCGCAGCGGCATCCCCTCCGCGATGCGCTGCAGGTGCTCGAGGATGAGGATGTGCTTCCTCGTGTCGAGCTCCATCGTCTCGACGAGCAGCGGCCACAGCGTGGTCTGCGCAACCGGCTTGAGCGACCTGCGCAGCAGCTTCAGGCGGCGCGCGTCCTCCCGCTCGAAGCGAAGGAGGGCCGCGGTGGCCTCCCGCAGCGCCGCCGCGTCGGCGCGCCGCACCGGCACGTCGGGAACCGCGTCGGCGCGCTCCCCGAGCTCGATGTCCGCCCGAAGCGTCTCGGCCAGCTGCTCGAAGAGGCGGTGGTGGCGCTGCTCGTCCTCGACGATGAGGTCGACGAGGTACGCGACGTCCGGCGACTCGAGGCTCGCGCCGAGACGCAGGTACGAGTCGAGGAGGTCGCTCTCCTCCTGGACGTGGGCGCGGAAGGCGTCGTAGAGCTCGACGTCCCACGAACGCGTCTCGCTCGGACCGGTCTGCGTGCTCATCGCGCCTCCTCCCCCGGGGCTGGCCACGAGGCTCGGGCCGCTCCCACCCCGGCCTGCGCAACCATCGAAGCCGCTCGAGCCGGAACGGGACAGGGACGAACGGCCTCTTCGGCCGGCCCGCTTCGGGCGCCGCGGCGCGCCCGCCCCGGCTCGCGTCCTCGCCGGCGGCTACGAACGGACGATGACGACCGGGCAGCTCGCGTGGTGCGCGACCTGGGTGCTCACCGAGCCGAGGAGCAGGCCCGCGAAGCCGCCCCTGCCGCGCGAGCCGACGACGACGAGCAGGGCGTCCTTCGCCGCGCCGAGGATGACGTTCGCTGGCGGGCCGCTCTCGATCTCGTAGTCGACCGGGACGTCCGGCTCGTCGCCGAGCACCTCGGCGACCTGGCGCCTGACGAGGCGCTCGGCGTCCTCCGCCACCCCCTCGAAGGCTTCCGGGGGCAGGTAGGCGGTCGTGCTCAGTGCCGGGAGGCTCCAGGCGTAGACGACCCTGAGCGACGCCCCCCGGAGGCGGGCCTCCTCGGCCGCGAAGGCGAGCGCCCTCGAGGACGGCTCCGACCCGTCGACGCCGACGACCACGGCGCGCCGGCGTTCGCTCGCCGTGGCCGCCTCCGCCGTCCCCTCGTTCGCTGGCATGGTCGCGCTCCACCTCCAGGTCGGCGTCGGTGCTGCCGGTGCGCCCGATCCCCGTCGTCAGCCCGGCCGGCGCGCGGCGTGGCTGCGACGCTCGGCGAGGCGTGCCGCGTACACGGCGGCCTCGGTGCGCCGGCCCATGCCGAGCTTGGCGAGCAGGTTCGAGACGTAGTTCTTCACCGTCTTCTCGGCGAGGTAGAGCTCGGCGCCGATCTGGCGGTTCGTCTTGCCCTCGGCGATGAGGTCCAGGATCTGCCGTTCGCGGGCGGTGAGCCGCTCCACGTCCTGGCGCTCGGCCTGGGCACGCCGCAGGCCGTCGAGCACGCGCCGCGTCGTCGCCGCGTCGATGAGGGAGTGGCCGTTCGCGACGGCCCGGATCGAGGCGACGAGCTCGTTGCCCTGGATCTGCTTCAGGACGTAGCCGGCGGCCCCCGCCATGACCGCCTCGGCGAGCGCCTCGTCCTCGGCGAAGGAGGTGAGGATGAGGCAGGCGGTCTCGGGGTGGCGCGAGCGGATCTCGCGGCACACGTCGATCCCGTCGCCGTCGGGGAGGCGCACGTCGAGCACGGCGACGTCCGGGCGCGCGGCGTCGATCCGCTCGAGCGCCTCGGCGGCGGTCGCCGCCTCCCCGACGACCTCGATGTCCTGGTCGGTCTCGAGGACGCGCCGCACGCCCTCGCGCACGACCTGGTGGTCGTCGAGGAGGAAGACGCGCACGGGCACCGCCATAGTCTGCCCGATGCGTCAAGCGACCGTACGTGCCACGCGAGGTGGCAGGATGTCGCGGTGGCCTTCGAGGCGCTGCACGACCCGGCCCGGCTGCGAGCGCTGCTCGCGTCCGTCCTCGCCGTCGAGTCCGACCTCGAGCTGCCGGGCGTGCTGCAGCGCGTCGTCGACGCGGCGCGCGAGCTCACCGGTGCCCGCTACGGCGCCCTCGGCGTCCTCGACCCACAGGGCAAGGGGCTCGCCGAGTTCGTCTACACGGGGGTCGACGAGGAGGTGGCGCAGGCCGTCGGGCACCTGCCGGAGGGCGCCGGGATCCTCGGGCTGCTGATCGTGGACCCGCGGCCGCTGCGCCTCGCGGACCTCACGAAGCACCCCGACTCGGTCGGCTTCCCCCCCGGGCACCCCCCGATGCGCTCGTTCCTCGGCGTGCCGATCCGCGTGCGAGACGAGGTCTTCGGCAACCTCTACCTCACCGAGAAGGTGGGGGCGCCGGAGTTCTCCGAGGAGGACGAGGCTCTCGCCGTCGCGCTCGCGGGGGCCGCCGGGCTCGCCGTCGGCAACGCCCGCCTGTACGCGCGCGTGCGCGAGCTCAGCGTCGCGGCGGACCGCGAGCGCATCGCGCGGGACCTGCACGACCGGGTCATCCAGCAGCTGTTCGCCACGGGCCTCGCCCTGCAGTCCGTGCTGCCGGTCACCGAGGTGCCGGAGGTGCGCGAGCGCATCCAGGAGGCGGTCGCCGAGCTCGACGACACCATCCGCCAGATCCGCACGACCATCTTCGCCCTCGAGCCGCCGCCGGCCGCCGCCAAGGGCGTGCGCGCCCAGGTGCTCGAGGTGTGCGCCGAGGCGACCCGGAGCCTCGGCTTCGAGCCCGAGGTCCGCTTCGTCGGCACCGTCGACCGCAGCGTCGACGGCGCGGTGGCGCCCGAGCTCCTCTCGACGCTTCGCGAGGCGCTGTCGAACGTGGCGCGCCACGCCAGGGCCCGCCACGTCGAGGTGACGCTGTCAGCGATCGACGGCGGCGTCGAGCTCACCGTCGCCGACGACGGCGTCGGGATCCCCACGGCGAGGGCTCCGGGCGGGCGCGGCCTCGCGAACATGGCCGAGCGTGCCGCGGCGCTCGGCGGCGACCTCGCGCTCGCCTCGCGTCCGGGCGGCGGGACCGCGCTGTCCTGGCGGGTGCCGGTCCGAGGCTGAGGCGGCGGGGCGCGCGAGCCCGGACGCGCCGCCGCCCGGCCGGGTGGCCGGGCGGCGGGAGCTCGGGAGGCAGCGCTCAGGCGGCGCGCAGCCCTCCGGAGGAGCGCCCGAGGAGCTCGGCGTCCTCGCGGGTGCGCGAGGCGTGCCAGAAGCCGAGGACGACGAGGACGGCCAGCACGCCGGCGAGGCAGAACGAGGCGACCGACGCCCACAGGGCGATCTGGCCGAAGGTCCAGAAGCCGTAGGCCTCGAGCAGGAGGCCGCGCAGCGTCGTTCCCCGGAACACCGTCTGCACGAGCCCTGCGAGCTTCGCGTCGTTCGGGTGCGCGAGCGACGCCGCGCTCACCTTCGAGTAGACGCCGTGGTAGGGCATCTCGGACAGGTGCACGGCGATGAAGTGGTCAGCGTAGGCCTCCGCCTGCGGGCCGGTGAGCACCTGCTGCCCGGCGTACTGCTCCAGGTAGGGGCGCATCCCCGGCGTCACCTCCGTCCCCGGCTTGGCGTGGGCGAAGGCAGCCTTCGACGGGAAGAAGATCTGCTGCTCGGCCAGCTGGTTGTGCACGTTGCTGTTGGCGAAGGTGTAGCCCCACATGAGCAGCGCGCCGGCCACCACCAGCACCACGACGAGCAGCGCGCCCCCGGCGCTGACGAGAACGTCGAAGACCTTGCGTCGCATCTCGTGCTCCTCTCACTCGCTCCCTGGTCGTGACCACCATCCCCGCTGGACGCCGCTCGCCGACAGGGGAGAACGACCCGGCCGGAGGGCCCCACTTCGACGCCCCCGCTCGATGCTCAGCGCAGCCGGCGCCGGTCGTCGGGTGGGGCCGGCGGCGTCGACGCGACCCGCAGGCGCGCGTCCACGACGACGACGCCCGCCGGCGTGGCGATCGCCGGGTTGCAGTCGGCCTCCGCGACCTCCGGGAGGTCCTCGGCGAGGCGGCTGACGCGCAGCACGAGGTCGACGAGGGCGTCGACGTCGACGGGGGACGAGCCCCGGTAGCCGGTCAGCAGGGGGGCGCCGCGCACGCCGAGGACCATCTCGCGCGCCTCCTCGGAGCTGAGCGGCGCGAGGCCCACCCGGTGGTCGGCGAGGAGCTCGACGGCGACGCCACCGAGGCCGAAGAGGACGACGGGCCCGAACTGGGGGTCCTGGACGAAGCCGGCGATCACCTCGACGCCGCCGTGCACCTGGGGCTGGACGACGGCGCCGGTCATCGCCGAGCCGATCGAGCGCGCCATGCTCTCGAACGCGGCGCGTGCCGCGGCCGGGCCCTCGACGCCGAGGCGCACCCCGCCGACGTCGCTCTTGTGGATGATCCCCGGGCCGAGCGCCTTCACGACGACGGTCCCGCCGAGCTCCTCGGCGGCCCGCGCGGCGTCCTCGGCGCTCGCCACCTCGACGGTCGCGAGCGCGGGGATCTCGTAGGCCTCGAGCACGGCGAGCGCGCGCCGGCCCGTCAGCCAGCCGTCGGGGCCGGCCGGCGCGAGGCGCCGGCGGGCCTCGTTCGCGTCGGTGCCGGCGACGACCGCCGGCAGGCGTGCCGGCAGCGACCGCCAGCGGCCGTAGGCGACGGCGTGGGCGAGCGCCCGGACGGCGGTCTCCGGGTAGGTGAAGGTCGGCACCGGCCGGCGGGCGTTCGCGAGGATGCTGCGCCCCGCGTGGGTGCCGAACAAGGTGGCGAGGACGGGTCGGTCGATCCCCCGCGCGCCGGCCGCGTCGACCGCCGCGGCGATGGCGGCCGCGACGTCCACCGCCTCGGTCGTGAGCGGCGGGGTGAAGATCACGACCGCGGCATCCGCCTCCCCGCTCGCCAGGACGAGCTCGAGCGCGCGGCCGAAGGCGTCCGCGCTCGCCGAGGCGACGAGGTCGATCGGGTTGCGCACGCTCGCCGCGGCGGGGGCCGCCTGGCGCACCAGCGCCTGCAGCTCGTCGGACAGCGCCGGCACGGACAGGCCCGACCGCACGCAGGCGTCGGCCGCGAGCACCCCGGGACCGCCCGCGTTCGTGATGATGGCCACCCGCTCGCCTGCGGGCACGGGCTGGTGCGCGAGCAGCGAGGCGACGTCGAAGAGCTCCTCGACGGTGTCGACGCGCACCACGCCGCTCTGACGGAACAGCGCCTCGACGGCCTGCTCCGAGCTCGCCATCGCCGCGGTGTGCGAGGACGCCGCGGCGATGCCCGCGCGCGTGCGCCCCGCCTTCACCGCCACGATCGGGGTGCGCCGCCCGACGCGCCGGGCGAGGCGGGCGAACTTGCGGGGGTTGCCGAAGGACTCGAGGTAGAGCAGGGCGACAGCGGTGGCCGGGTCCTCGTCCCACCAGACGAGGAGGTCGTTGCCGCTGACGTCGGCCTTGTTGCCCATCGACACGAAGCTCGAGATGCCGAGCCCCCGGGCGCTCGCCTCCGCGAGGATGGCGATGCCGAGGCCGCCCGACTGCGACGCGAAGCCGACCCGGCCGGCGAGCGGCCGCTCGGGGGCGAACGTGGCGTTCATCTGGACGGCGGGGTCGGTGTTCACCACGCCGAAGCAGTTCGGGCCGACGAGGCGCATCCCCCATCCGTGGGCGAGCCGGGTGAGGGCCGCCTGCGCTGCTTCCCCGTCGCTCCCGACCTCCGCGAAGCCGGCCGAGACGACGACGAGCGCGCCTACCCCCTTCGCGCCGCACTCGCCGACGACCCCGAGCACCGCCGGGGCCGGCACGGCGATGACCGCGAGGTCGACCCTCGCGGGCACGTCGGTCACGCTCGGCCAGCACGGAAGGCTCGCCACGGCCTCCGCCCTCGGGTTGACGGGGTAGACGGCCCCCTGGAAGCCGCCGGCGACGAGGTTGCGCACGATCTCGTGGCCGATCGAGCCGGGCCGGCGCGACGCGCCGATCACCGCGATCGACCTCGGCCGCAGGAGGCGGCTCATCGAGCGCAGGACGGCCTCGCGGTCGCGGCGCTCGGTGGCCTCGATCGACGCCTGGGAGGGGGCGATGTCGAGCACGACGTGGACGGCGCCGTCGGACCGGCTCGAGACGGTCGCGAAGCCGGCACCGTCGAAGACCTGGCGCATGCGGGCGTTCGACGGCAGCATGTCCGCGACGAAGCGCCGCACGCCGCGCAGCCGGGCCTCGCTGGCGAGGTGCTCGAGGAGCAGCGTGCCGAGGCCCCGCCCCTGGTAGGCGTCGTCGACGACGAGGGCGACCTCGGCCTCCTCGTGGCCGACGACGCGGTGGTACTCGGCGAGGCCGACGACGCGGCCGTCGCGCTCCGCGACGAGCGCGAGGTCGTCCGGGCCGCCCGAGGTGACCCGGGCGAGGTCGGCCTCGCTGAGGCGGGGGTGGGCCCCGAAGTAGCGGGAGGACGCGCTCTCCGGCGAGAGGCGGGCGTGGAAGTCGACGAGGGCAGCGCGGTCCTCCGGCGTCGCGGGGCGCACGCGCGCCGTCGAGCCGTCGGCGAGGAGCACGTCGACGGGTGCCAGCGCGGCCGGCGGCGGGCTCGCCGGCGCCCCCGTGGGACGCGTCCCGGGCATCACGCAGGCCTCCTCGTCTGGGCGGTTGCGCCCAGCTTGCAGGTTCGAGCTCGCAGCGCCGCCAGGGTCGATCGTCACACGCCTGCCGGTGTGACGATCGACCCTATCGATTCAGGCCGTGCGCTCTGGCAGCATCGCGCCATGATCAAGAAGCGGTCGACCGAGGCCCTGTCCAACGACTGGCAGCTGCGCATCGCGCACGCCTTCAGCTCGCACGTGCGCGAGGAGACGCACGTGCTCGACGCCTACGAGCTCGTCGCCCAGACGACCGGGGACGAGGGGACGCGCTACCTGCTGCGGCTCATCCTCGACGACGAGCGCCGCCACCACGAGATCTTCGAGCAGCTCAGCGCGTCGCTCGATCGCGGGGAGGCTCCGAGGATCCCGGATCCGCCGAACCCCGCGCCCGCCGACCGCCCCGCGCTGAGCGCGCAGACCCGCCGCCTGCTCGAGCTCGAACGCTCCGACGAGCGCTCCCTGCGGGAGCTCGCTCGCGAGCTGCGCCCTGCCGAGCGAGCGACGCTGTGGCGGCTGCTCGTCGACCTCATGGAGCTCGACACGACGAAGCACATCAGGATCCTCGAGTACCTCCAGGAGCGGCTGGACGCCCTGGGGTGAGCCCGCCCGAGGGCGCGCGCGCCGCACCGGGCGCCCACCGCTCACAGGTGGAGCGTCACGGCGTGGCCCTCCCTGGTCGCGATGTGCTCCTCGGCCTCGTAGACGAGGCGGTGGACGAGCTGGGAGAGCGCCCTCGCCGCGGCGAGCTCCTCGCCGATGAGCGGCACGTCCGGGTCGGCCGGGTGGCGGCGCGCCGCGCCCCATCCTGCGAGGTCGCGCCCGCCTGCGTGCAGGTGCGCATCGGCGCGGGTGCGATCCTCGTCCTCGGTGAAGACCACCTCGATCGTCCACACTCGGTTCTCGGACATCGCGCTCCTCCTCGCCTCCGGGCCGGCGAACGCCGCGGCTCGCCCCCGCCAGCTCCCTGGCGTCGCGAGCATGCCTGCCGGCGCCGAACGCCGACAGGGCTGGAGGTCCCCTCCGAGCGTCCCCGCAGGCGCCGCGCGGGGCCACCACCGCCGTGAGCGGCCCGTCGAGAGGGACGGGCGTGGCGCGCCACGCTCGGCGTGCCGCCCGGCTGGGTCGCCGCCTTGCGGCGCGCTTCGGCCTTCCCGGCGTCGGCCTGCTCCGGGCGCGCCCGGTCCCGGGCGCGGGGATCGCCACCCTGTGGCCGTTCGCCAACGCCCTCGCCGCGCTCTGCGCGCTGGCCGGTACCTGGCCGGCTCGCTCGGCCTCGCGGGACGAGGCCGTCGAGCGGCTGGAGCACGCCGTCGCGGCCCTCGACGCCTACCGACGGGGGCCCGGCGCCTACTGCTCGGTCGTGCTCCCGCCGCTCGGTCCGGGGGGCGACCTCTACTTCGACGACAACGCCTGGGTCGGGCTCGCGCTGCTGCACGAGCACGACCTCACCGGCGCCGTCGCGTCCCTCGAGCGCGCCGCGGCGATCTTCGAGCTCCTCGCCCGCGGGTGGTCCGACGAGGAGGGCTGGGCGCACCCCGGCGGCATCCGCTGGGCCGAGCCCGCCTGGAGCACGGGGCGTACCGCCTGCTCGAACGCTCCCGCTGCCGCGCTCGCGCTGCGCCTCTACCTCCTCGGCGGTGCGACGCGGCACCTGGAGTGGGGGAGACGCCTCTATGGCTGGGTGCGCCGGAGCCTGCTCACGCCGGCGCAGCTGTACGCCGACCAGATCGCGCCCGACGGCCGGGTCGACGGCCGGATCTACAGCTACAACCAGGGGGCGATGATCGGGGCCGGCGTCCTCCTCGCGAGGGCGTCGGGCCGGCACCGCCACCTCGAGGAGGCGGCGAGCACCGCGCGCGCCTGCCTGGCGCGCCTCCGTGCCGTTCGGGCGCTCGACCAGCAGGGACCGGCGTTCAACGCCATCCTGGCGCGCAACCTGCTCCTCCTCGACGCCGCGCGGCCCGTGCCGGAGGCCGCCGACCTCGTCCGGCGGTACGCGGCGAGGCTGTGGCGGCGCCAGCTCGCGGGGAATCTCGCCGCGAGCCTCAACGGCGCGGCGGCGCCGATCGCCCTGAACGCCCTCCTCGCCGGGAGCGCGCCGACGCCGTAGGGTCCGCCGCAGATGTTAGGGAAGTGTTACGATGCCCCTCCCGCGGCCTCGGCGCAGCAGGGCCGCGCCGTCCAGGGAGGGGAGGAGCGTGTCGCCGACGCCGCGCGAGGCGCGGGCGAAGCGGCTCGCGGCGCGAGCGGCCTGCGGGCGGCGGCCATGAGCCTCCAGGCGCTCGCGCAGCCGCTCGAGCTGCGGCCGAGCGCCGCGGGGGCGCCGGCGCGCCGGCGCGTCCGTCTGGTCGGCCCGGGACTGCTCGCTGCCGTGGTCTACGCGGGTCTGGCGCTGGCGGCCGACTGGCCGATCTGGCCGGGCGATCCGTCGGCGCTGCCGACCCAGCCGGGCGGGGACATCACCCAGACGGTCTGGTTCCTCGCCTGGACGCCCTTCGCCCTGCTGCACGGCCACAACCTGTTCGCGACGAACTGGCTGAACGCCCCGGTCGGGGTCGACCTCGCCCAGAACACGGGGATACCGCTGCTCGGCCTGCTCGGCGCCCCCCTCACCGTGGCCGTGAGCCCCGTCGCCACCTTGAACCTGCTGCGGTTCCTCGCCTTCCCGCTGTCGGCCGGCTCCGCCTACCTCGTGTTCCGCCGCTGGGGCTGCTCGGCTGCTCCGGCCTTCCTCGGCGGCCTGCTCTACGGCTTCTCCCCCTACATGGTCACCCAGGGATCGGTCCACCTCGACCTCATCTTCGTCCCGATCCCGCCGCTGCTCCTCTACGCGTCCTACGAGCTCGTGGCGGGCGAGCGGGGGAGCGCCGTCGGCTGGGGGCTCTCGCTCGGGGCGCTCGCCACGGCGCAGTTCTTCATCTCGGCCGAGGTCCTGGCCACGACGACGCTGCTCGTCGCGATCGGGACCGTCTACCTGCTGGTCCTCCGGCCGGCGGCGGCCCCCCGGCGCTGGCGGCGCGTCGCGACCGGGCTCGCGTGCGCGGCGGGCGTCGCGGCGCCGCTCGTCGCCTACCCGATCTGGATGATGTTCCACGGCCCGGCGCACTACGTCGGCCCGGCGCAGGGCTACTCGAACGTCTACAACGCCGACCTGCTCGGCCCCATCCTGCCGACGAAGGCCCAGCTCGTCGCGCCCGTGCGGCTCGCCAGGCTCGGCACGTCCCTCGTCGGCGGACCGCTCAACGTGGACGAGAACGGGAGCTACCTCGGCCTGCCGCTCCTCGTCAGCGCCGCCTGGCTCGTCGTCCGCCTCCGCCGTCGGCGCTGGCTCCCCTTCCTCGCCCTGATGGCGGCCACGGCCTTCGTCCTCTCCCTTGGGCCGAGCCTCCACGTCGACCGGCGGGCCGAGCGCCTGCCGGTGGGCCTGCCGTGGCGCGCGCTCGGCCGCCTGCCGGTGCTCTCGAACGTGCTGCCCGTCCGTTTCTCGCTCTACGTCGCCTTCTTCGTCGCGGCCATCGTCGCCCTCGGCGTCGAGGCGCTGCGCGCCGAGGGCGCGCTCGGCTGGCGCGAGGCGACGGGGCGCCCACGCGCCCGTCGCGCCGCGACGGGCGTCGTCGCCGCGCTCGCGGCGTGCGCGACGTGCGCGTCGCTCGTCCCGCGCTGGCCGTACCGGACGGTCCGTCTGGCGCCGAACGACGCCGTCGGACCGGCGGCGTGGCGCGTCCTGCGGCCGGGCACGGCCGTCCTCGCCTACCCCTACCCGACGGCGTTCCGCGACAACGCGATGCTCTGGCAGGCGCTGTCGGGCATGCGCTTTCGGCTCCTCGGCGGCTACGCCCTCGTGCCGGACCGCCACGGGCGCGCCTGGCTCCTCCCGTCGGTCCTCGCGCCCGAGCGTGTCGAGGCGATGTTCATCGACTCGATGCTGCCCTTCGCCGCCCCGGGCTTCCCGGCGGCGCGCGTGCCGTCCGCGATCACCCCGTCGCTCGTGGCCGAGCTGCGGCGGTTCCTTCGCGACCAGCGCGTCGGCGCCGTCGTCGTCCAGGTCGGCCCGCGCGACTGGTCCGGCATCGCCGCCTGGGTGGGCGCCGCGCTCGGGCCGCCGACGGCGGCCTTCGCGCGCGCCGAGGTCTGGACCGACGTCGGGCGACTGGCCGGAGCCGGGCGCCGTGCGCCGCCGCGCCCGCGCCTCGCGCTCGCCGGCGGCGCGCCGTCGGGTGGGGCACGCGCCTACCGTTAGGTCTGCGGGCACCGAGGGCGGTGCCCGTCGAGGACGGAGCGGCATGACGACGGGAGGCAGCGAGGCTCGAGCCGCCGTCGAGGCGGTGGCGCGCCTGCGCGAGAGCTTCGCGGCCGGCATCACGCGGCCGCTCGGCTGGCGGCGCGCGCAGCTCGCCGCCCTCGAGCGGCTCCTCGCCGAGCAGGCAGGGGCGATCGAGGCGGCGGTGGGCGCCGACCTCGGCCGGCCGTCGATCGAGGCCTTCCTCGCCGACGTCGCGTCGGTGCGCCGGGAGCTCGCCGCCCTGCAGGCCGGCCTCGGGCGCTGGGCGCGACCCGAGCGCGTCCGGGTCCCGCTCGCCCTGTTCGGGGCGCGTGCCTGCGTGCGGCGCGAGCCCCTCGGCGTCGTGCTCGTCGTCGCGCCGTGGAACTACCCGGTCAACCTCGTGCTCGCGCCGCTCGCCGCCGCGCTCGCGGCGGGCAACTGCGTCCTGGCGAGCCCCTCGGAGCACGCGCCGGCGTGCTCGTCGCTCCTCGCCGAGCTGCTCCCCCGCTACCTCGACGAGCGCTGCGTGGCGGTCGTCGAGGGCGGCGGGGAGGTGACCCAGGCGGCCATCGCGGCGCGCGTCGACCACGTCTTCTTCACGGGCAGCGCGACGATCGCCCGCTCGGTGATGGCGGCCGCGGCCGCCACCCTCACGCCGGTGACCCTCGAGCTCGGCGGCAAGAGCCCGGCCCTCGTCTGGCACGACGCCGAGGTGCGGGCCGCGGCGCGCCGCATCGCCTGGGGACGGTTCTTCAACGCCGGCCAGACCTGCCTCGCCCCGGACTACGTCCTCGTCCACCGCTCGGTCGCCGGCGAGCTCGTCGAGGCCCTCGCGCAGGAGGTGGCGCGCTTCTACGGGCCGGACCCCGCGGCCAGCCCCGACCTCGCCCGTATCGTCGACGACCGCCACGTCGAGCGGCTCGCCGCCCTGCTGCGCGACCACGGCGGCACCGTCGTGACCGGCGGCAGCGTCGATCGCGCCCGTCGGTACGTGGCGCCGACGATCCTGCTCGGGGTCGACCTCGACGCCCCGGTGATGCGCGAGGAGATCTTCGGGCCGATCCTGCCGGTCGTCCCGGTCGCCGACCTCGAGGAGGCGCTCTCGATCATCGACGACCGCCCGACCCCCCTCGGCGTGTACGTCTTCGCGCGGGACCGCGCCCTCCTCGAGACGGTGCTCGAGCGGACGCGCTCGGGCGCGTTCGTCGTCAACTCCGTGCTCGAGCACTTCGCCGTGCCGGGCCTGCCCTTCGGGGGCCTCGGCGAGAGCGGCACCGGCGCCTACCACGGGCGGTGGGGCTTCGAGACGTTCTCGCACCGGCGGGCCGTGCTGCGGCGCCGATCCGCCCGCGACCTGCCCGTCGTCTACCCCCCCTACCGGCGCGCCCGCGCCGCCCTACTGCGCCGCTTCGCCTGAGCGCGTCCTCGCTCGCGCGGCCGTCGTCGCGTGCACCGGCGTGGCGCGAGCGCCGCAGGACGGCGAGCGCGCCGCTACTGGTAGCTCGCCTGCTCGGGCACGAAGGAGATGACGACGCGCTCGTCGCCCGGCTGGTCGAAGGGGTAGGCGTCCTCGCCGAGGTACTTCCTCGCCATGGCGTCGATGAAGGCGTTGCCCGGGTCGTCCGAGATCGTGGCGCGGCCTCGCAGCTCGAGGTAGCGGTAGGGGTTCGCCGGGTCCACGATCGACACGGCGACGGCGGGGTTGCGCCGCACGTTGCGGTACTTCTGGCGACGCGTCGTGGTCGAGAAGGCGACGCGCCGACCGTCCCAGTCGAACCAGACGGGGGTCGAGTGCGGCTCGCCGGACGGTCCGACCGTCGCGAGGTGGGCGATGACGGTCGCCCCGAGGAGGTCGGCGTGGCTGTCGGGGACGACGGCGTCGCTCGGCTCGGGCACGTTCCACCTCCTCTCGCGCTCGGACCGCGAGGCTAGCGGCGGCACGGTGCCGATGGCCGTCCGGGCGCGCGCCTGGGTAGCGTCGGCGGGTGCGCGTCGCGAGCTCCGAGGCCGCCTCGAGCGGGTCAGGCGTCGACCTCGACCGCTACGGTGCGCCGGAGCTTCGCGCCCGCGCCGGCGCGAAGTGGTCCTCCGTCGGCCCGGACGGCCTCGCGGCGGGCCTCGCGGACATGGACTTCCCCCTCGCCCCGGCGGTGCGGGATGCGCTCATCGACGCGGTGCGGCGCGACGACCTCGGGTACCCCTCGCCCCGGCTCGCCGAGTCCTGCCGCCAGGCGTTCGCCCGCCGGTACGCCGAGCGGCACGGGCTCGAGGTGGACCCCGGCTGCGTCGTGCTGACGAGCGACGTCGTCCAGGCCATCTACGCGGCCGTCTGGTCCCTCACAGCCGAGGGCGACGGCGTCGTCTTCCTCACCCCCTCCTACCCGCCGTTCTTCGACGCGGTGCGCGAGACGCGCCGGCGGGTGCTCACCGCCGATCTCGTCGCCGGACCCAGCGGCTACGAGCTCGACCTCGAGCGTCTCGGCGACCTCGTGGCCAGGGAGCGCCCACGCTGCCTCCTGCTGTGCAACCCGCACAACCCGACCGGCCGGGCCTTCCGGCGAGAGGAGCTCGCCGCGCTCGGCGCGCTCGCCTGCGAGCACGACCTCCTCGTCGTCGCCGACGAGATCCACGCCGACCTCGTGCTGCCCGGGGCTTCCCACGTCCCGATCGCCTCGCTCGACGCCGAGGTGGCGCGCCGCTGCGTGACGCTCTCGTCGGCGAGCAAGGCCTTCAACGTCGCCGGCCTGCGCTGCGCGTTCGCCGCCTTCCCCTCGCGCGACCTGCTCGAGGCCTTCGACGTCCTGCCGGCCGCGATCCGCGGGAGCGTCTCGGTGGCCGGGATGCACGCCACCCTGGCGGCCTTCTCGGCGGGGGACGCCTGGCTCGACGCCGTGCTCCGTCGGCTCGCGGTCAACCGAGCGGAGGTGGTACGCGCCCTCGGGTCGCTCGCGGGCGTGCGCGTGCACCCGCCCGAGGCCACCTACCTCGCGTGGCTCGACCTCCGGGCGGCGGGCCTCGGCGACGACCCGGCCGAGGTCATCGCGCGCCGCTCGGGCGTCGTGTGCTCCTCGGGGCCGAGCTTCGGGCCGGCCGGGAGGGGCCACGTTCGCCTCAACTTCGCGACGAGCGCGCCCGTGCTCGAGGAGATCTGCCGGCGCGTCGCCGCGGTGATCCGCTCGTCCGCCCCGTCGAGCGCGTCCCGTTCGGATCGCGGCGGCGCCTGAGCCGGCGAGCGCGCCGGCCCGCCGCTAGCCGCGCCCGGTCCGCTTCGGCGCGAAGGCGGCCCGCCAGGCGTGGCGATCGAGCGGCGCGAGCACCGGGTTCTCGCGCCGAAGCGTGCCGAGGCGACCCGAGGGGGCGGCGTCGTAGGCGTGGCCGGGGAAGACCCGGGTCCCATCCGGGAGCGGCGCGAGACGGCGCGTCAGGCTCTCGTAGAGCTCGTCGGGGTCGCCGCCGGGAAGGTCGGTCCGGCCGCAGCCGGAGAGGAAGAGGGTGTCGCCGGTGCACAGGAGGTCGCCGACGAGCAGGCACTGGCTCCCGGGCGTGTGCCCGGGGGTGTGCACGAGCGTGACCGCCAGGGCGCCGACCCGGAGGACCTCGCCGGGCTCGCAGGGCCGGAAGGCACGCTCCGGGAGCCCGGTCGAGCGCGCCAGCCAGGCGACCTCGCTCGCCTGCGCGTACACGGGCACGTCGCGCGCCTCGAGCAGCTCGGCGACGCCGCGGATCGCCGTCGGGCCGAGCGCCCCGCCGGCGTGGTCGGCGTGGTAGTGGGTCACGACCGCGCCGACGAGGGCCATCGAGTCCTCCTCGAGGAGCGCCACGAGCTCCTCGGGGTCGTAGGCGGGGTCGACGAGGACGGCCTCGCCGCTCGAGCGGTCCCCCAGCGCGTAGACGTAGTTCGCCATCTGGCGGGCGACGGGGTCGTCCCTCGCGAAGTCCGAGCCGGCGAGGAGCTGGCGGAAGTAGCGCCGCGGCGCGTCCTCGCCGGTCACGAGGCGCTCGACGCGGCCGGCGGCTCCCCGCAGAGGGCGTCGAGGTCGCGCAGGCGCGGGTCGTTCGAGAAGATCTCCACCATCGGTCGGCGCAGCCCGAGGCGACGCTGGAGGCGCTCGGTGCTCAGCTCCTGATCCCACAGCACGAGGGTGACGGCGATGCCGCGCGCCCCGGCGCGCGCCGTGCGCCCCGAGCGGTGCAGGTAGGCCTTGTGGTCCTCGGGCGGGTCGTAGTGGACGACGACGTCGACGCCCTCGATGTGCAGGCCGCGCGCCGCCACGTCGGTGGCGACGAGGGCGGGCAGCTTCCCCGCGGCGAAGGCGGCGAGGGCCCGCTCCCGCATCGGCTGGCGCAGGTCGCCGTGGACCGCCGCGGCGCGCACCCCGGCCTGGCGCAGCTCGGCGACGAGCCGGTCCGCCCCACGCTTGGTGCGGCAGAACAGGATCGTCTTGCCGGCCCCCGCCACGATCGCGGCGGCGACCCTCGCCTTGTCCATCTGGTGGACCTTCAAGAAGACGTGCTCCATGGCGCGCACGGTGACGGTGTCGGAGCGGACCTCGTGGAAGACGGGCTCGTGCAGGTAGCGGGCGACGAGGCGGTTCACCGCCGGCTCGAGGGTGGCGGAGAACAGCAGCGTCTGGCGCCGGCCGGCCATCCGCCGCAGCAGCCACTCGACCTGGGGAAGGAACCCCATGTCTGCCATGCGGTCGGCCTCGTCGACCACGAGGGTGCGTACCGCCTCGAGCGCGACGGCGCCGCGCGCGACGAGGTCGATGAGGCGTCCCGGCGTGGCGACGACGAGGTCGAGGCCCGTGTCGAGCGCCGCCACCTGGCGGTCGAGGTCGGCGCCGCCGTAGACGACGCCGACGCGGCGCTCGAGCGCGCCCGCGAGGGGGGCGAGCACGCCGGCGACCTGGAGGGCGAGCTCGCGGGTCGGCACGAGGACGAGCGAGGCGGGGCGCTTCGCCTCGGCCGGCGGCGTGCGCATCAGCAGGGGCAGGCCGAAGGCGAGCGTCTTGCCGCTGCCGGTCTTCGCCTTGCCGCACACGTCCCGCCCGGCGAGGACGTCGGGGATGGCGAGCGCCTGGATCGGGAAGGGGCGTTCGATCCCCTGCGAGGACAGCTGCCTGACGAGCACCTCGTCGACGCCGAGGTCGGCGAAGGTCACGGTGGTCACGCGACGAGTCTGCCACCTCGCGGCGCGACCGAGGACGTTCGGGCCGTGGGCCGGTATCCTCGCGCCGGCTGGCGCCGAGGGAGGGAGCGACGATGGCGAGGCTGGCACCCGGAGACGTTGCGCCGCCGTTCACGCTCGCGGACGAGGAGGGACGTCCCGTCTCGCTCGCCGACTTCGCCGGCCGCCGCGTCGTCGTCTACTTCTATCCGGCCGACGACACGCCGGGCTGCACGAAGGAGGCGTGCCAGTTCAACGAGCTGCTCCCCGACTTCGCCTCCTCCGGCGTCGAGGTGCTCGGCATCTCGCCGGATCCGGCGGCCTCCCACCGCCGCTTCAAGGAGCGCTACGGGCTCGGGCTCACCTTGCTCACCGACGCCGACCACTCGGTGATGGAGGCCTACGGCGCCTGGGGCGAGAAGACGCTCTACGGGCGCACGACCCTCGGCGTCATCCGTTCGACCTTCCTCGTCGGCCCCGACGGGCGCGTGGAGCGGGTCTGGTACGGCGTGCGGGTGGACGGGCACGCGGAGAAGGTCCTCGCTGCGCTCGGGTCGGGGAGCTAGCTCCGCGCCAGCCGGCCGTCGCCTCGGAGGTCCACCACTCGACGAGCGCCGTCGCGCGCTGCGCCTTCGACACGGTCCACGTCGAAGCGTCACGGTCGACGAGTCGGTGGCGAGGGCGCTGGTGTCGCGAGGAGGGCTGCGGGCGGTCGGGGTCCCGGTGCCGCGTCGAGCCCGGTCTCGACCCGGCAGGTCTCAGCGCAGGAGCGCTCGTGCCCGGTCGAGCACGGCGTCGAGCATCGCGGCGCTCAGGCGGCCGGTGAAGACGTTGCGCTGGCTCGGGTGCAGCGAGCAGATGAGCGTGCGCCCGGCTCCCGTCGGCCCGGGCAGGAGCGGCGCCTCGAGCAGGTGCCGGAAGGGCGGCCGGGGCCCGGCGGCGAGCGAGGGCAGGCGCCAGAGGGCGCCGAGGGCGAAGGACCCGAGGGCGACGACGACCCGTACCTCGCCGAGCAGCGCGAGCTCGCGCGCGAGGAAGGGCGCGCAGGCGTCCCGTTCCGCCGGCGTCGGCCGGTTCGCCGGCGGCGCGCAGCGGACGACCGCGGTGACCCAGGCATCCTTCAGGACGAGCCCGTCGTCGCGGGCCCGGCTCTCGGGCTGGCTGGCGAAGCCGGCTCGGTGGAGCGCGGCGAAGAGGAAGTCGCCGGAGCGATCGCCGGTGAACATCCGGCCCGTGCGGTTCCCCCCGTGCGCGGCGGGGGCGAGGCCGACGACGGCGAGGCGAGCGGCCGGGTCGCCGAAGCCGGGGAGCGGGCGAGCCCAGTAGGTCTCGTGCGCGAAGGCCGCTCGCGGGTGCGCGGCGACCTCCTCCCGCCAGGCCACGAGCCGCGGGCAGGCCCGGCAGGCCACGATCTCCTGCGCCAGGTGCTCGAGGTGGCGGCGCTCGTCGCGTGGCGCCGTCCTCCCGTCGGGAGCCATCGCCGGCAAGGCTACGGTCTTTGGCGATGGCCGAGCGGTACGACGCGTCCTTCGGGCGGGCCTGATGGTCACCCGCCGCCGCCTCGCGCCCCCGACCGTCGTCTGCCTCGTCCGCCACGCCTCGACCCCGACGACGGGCAAGGTGCTCCCGGGCCGCGCGCCCGGCCTCCACCTCTCGGCCGAGGGGAGGGAGGAGGCCGAGCGCACCGCCACCCGCCTCGCCGGGCTGCGCGGCCTGGCCGCGCTCTACACCTCCCCGCTCGAGCGCGCGAGGGAGACGGCGGCGGTGATCGGCCGGGCCACGGGCCTGCGTCCTCGCGTCGAGCGCGGCCTCCTCGAGTGCGACTTCGGCGAGTGGACCGGCGCCGAGCTCGCCGTACTGAGCCGCTCGCCCGAGTGGCCGGTCGTCGTCTCGCGCCCCTCGACGTTCCGCTTCCCCGGCGGCGAGTCCTTCGTCGAGCTCGAGGCGCGCGTCGTGACGACCATCGAGCGCCTCGTCGGCCGCCACCAGGGCGAGGTGATCATCGCGGTGAGCCACGCCGACCCGATCAAGGTCGCGCTCGGCCACGCCCTCGGCGCGCCGCTCGACGCGATGCAGCGCATCCAGGTCTCGCCCGCCTCGGTGAGCGCGATCGCCTACGGCCCGCGCGGCCCCCTCGTGCTCGCGCAGAACGTCGCCGACGGCCTCCAGACGCTTCGCGTCCTCGGCGCCCACGGCGCGACGCGAGGGCGCAGCCGATGAGGGCTCGCTTCGAGTTCGCGCAGCCGGAGCGCGTCAGCGTCGGCACGATCGGGCCGGTCGGCCAGCGGGCGTTCTTCCTCCAGGCTCGCCAGGGTGCCGAGCTCCTCACGCTGAAGCTCGAGAAGCAGCAGGTGGCTGCGCTGTCCCAGCGCCTCGGCGAGCTGCTGCAGCGGCTCCCGCGCGCCGGCGAGCTCCCGGCGGACGCTGCCGGGACCCTCGAGGCCTTCGGCGAGGCGGACTTCGTCGTCGGCGCCCTCGCCCTCGCCTACGACGCGCGCGACGACCGCATCGTCGTCCTCGCGGAGGAGCTCGTCGGCGAGGACGAGGAGGGCGCCGAGGCGCGCCTCGCCCTCACCCGGGAGCAGGCGGGCGCCCTCGCGATCGAAGGGGTCCGCCTCGTCGAGGCCGGTCGCCCGCCGTGCCCGCTGTGCGGCTTCCCGCTCGACCCGAGGGGCCACGCGTGCCCGAGGACGAACGGCCACCGGCCGCCGCTGACCTGAGCCCGGCGGAGTGGTTGGCGCTGCTGCGGCGCGGCGCCCTCGAGCTCGTCGGCCGGATGCCCTGGAGCTCGAACGCCACCTTCCTCGTCACGGTCAGGGGGGATCGGCTCGGTCGGGCCGTGTACAAGCCGGCGGGCGGCGAGCGCCGCCTGTGGGACTTCCCCGCCGGCCTGTACCGCCGGGAGGTCGCCGCCTACGAGCTCTCCGAGGCCCTCGGTCTCGGCGTCGTCCCCGAGACGGTGCTGCGGAGCGACGGGCCGCTCGGCGAGGGATCGCTCCAGCGCTTCGTCGAGGCGGACTTCGAGCAGCACTACTTCTCGCTGCTCGAGGACGAGCGGTACCACGCGGCGCTTCGTCGCGTCGCCGGCTTCGACCTCCTCGCCAACAACGCCGACCGCAAGGGCGGCCACCTGCTCGTCGACCGGGCCGGACGGGTCTACGCCATCGACAACGGCCTGTGCTTCCACGCGCAGGCCAAGCTGCGCACCGTGATGTGGGACTTCGCCGGCGAGCCGCTGCCGGGCGAGCTCCTCGCCGGCTGCGAGGCGCTCGCGCGCCGCGTGCCGGAGGCCGTCGCCAGCCTCCTCAGCCCCGAGGAGTCCGAGGCGCTCGCGCGCCGCGCACGCGCCCTCCTCGAGCTCGGTACCTTCCCGGCGCCCGCCAGCGGCGAGCGCCCGTACCCCTGGCCGCTCGTGTGAGGCGACGGTAGCGGCGGCGGTAGGCGGGCCGGGGACCCTCGCGCCGTGCGGACGCCACGGTGCGGACGGGCGCGCGGCGCGCCCCTGCTCGACGCGGCCCCGCCCCGGCCCGTCCGCTTCGTCGATGCCCTCGTCGAGGCTGCGGTCGCGACGCAGCTCCTCGCCGGTCTCGGCGCCGTCTCCCGCCTCGCGCGCCCGTCGCTCGGGGCGCGGGTCCGTGCCGAGCAGGACCGGCTCGAGGCGGCGATCGCGGCCACGGCGGGCTCGCTGCCGCGCCAGGCGACCCTCGACGCGGTCGCGGCGCTGGAGGGGCTCGCCGGCGAGCTGCACGACGCGGGTGACCACCTCGCCGGCTTCGCGCTGGAGGGGATCGGCCAGCGCCTCCTCGAGGCGACGCTCGCCCCCCGGTCCGGCGGCCCGGGTCGCCGGCCGGGACCGAGGCGCTAGCCTGCCGCCGATGGCGGGCGTGGAGCGCCTCGAGCTGAGCGAGGAGGAGTGGCGCCGCCGGCTCACGCCGGCCCAGTTCCACGTGCTGCGCGAGCGGGGAACGGACCCGCCGTTCACCGGCGAGTACATCCACCCCGGGCGCCCCGGCACCTACCGGTGCGCGGGGTGCGGGGCTGCGCTGTTCGACGCGGCGTCGCAGTACGACTCGGGGTCGGGCTGGCCGAGCTTCACCCGGCCGATCGACGCGTCGCTCGTCGAGCTGCGCGAGGACCGTAGCCACGGGATGGTGCGCACCGAGGTGGCCTGCGCCCGCTGCGGCGGCCACCTCGGCCACGTCTTCGACGACGGGCCGGCGCCCGAGGGCCGGCGGTGGTGCATCAACTCGACGAGCCTCGAGCTCGCCTAGGCGCAGCGGCGCGAACTGTCACGCAACTGCAACCTCGCCGCGCTCACGCCGTCGTGCTGGTCCGTCATGATCGTGGTGTGGAGTTGCGAGAGCTATCGGTTGGAGGGCACGAGGACCCGGTGACGGCGCTGCCGACCCCGGCCGAGATCCTGGCCAACCCGGACCGCGACCGTTTCCTCGTGCTCGAGTCCTGCCACAGCACGTGGCTGTTCGACACCGTCGACCGCCGCTTCTGCCGGGTGCTCAAGTCCGCTCGCCAGCAGTCGTCGGTGGTGACCGACTGGCGCCCCTACGACCGCCTCGTCCTGCAGGACGACTCCGACGCGTTCGTCGTCTTCCTCGACGCCTCGGGGACGCGGCTGCTGCGGTCCTGGCGTCACACCGCGCACTGCGACCAGTGCGGTGGGGAGGTCACCGCCGAGATGTCCCTCGAGGACCTCCGCCGCGTCGCGCGCGCCTGAGCGGCGCTCCCCCCCTAGCCGCCGCGCGCCTCCCCCGGCCCCCGACCACTCGGGGGCCGGGGGAGTCCCGTTCCGCACCGGCGGTGCGGCCGCACCCACTCGGCGCGCGAGACTCGGAGCCATGAGCGAGAACGAGAGCGAACCCCGCCAGCCCTTCGTGGTCGTGCAGCCGGGCGTCGAGGAGCGGCGAACGGACGCGCCGGGGGAGGACGCCGAGCGGCGCGAGGAGTCCGTCGAGGCGGTCGAGCAGCCTGCCAAGGTGATGCGGATCGGCTCGATGATCAAGCAGCTCCTCGAGGAGGTGCGCCAGGCCCCGCTCGATACGGCGAGCCGCCAGCGCCTGAAGGAGATCTACGAGCACTCCGTCCACGAGCTCGCCCAGGGACTGTCCCCGGACCTCGTCGCCGAGCTCGACCGTCTCGCGCTGCCGTTCAGCTCCGACGAGCCGAGCGACTCCGAGCTGCGCATCGCCCAGGCGCAGCTCGTCGGCTGGCTCGAGGGCCTCTTCCACGGCATCCAGGCGGCGCTGTTCGCCCAGCAGGTGGCGGCCCAGAGCCAGCTCGCCGAGATGCGCCGAGCGAGCCTGCCCGCGGCCGCGGCGCCGGAGCAGCGGCCGCGCACGGGGCCGTACCTCTAGCACCTCGGGCGCCTCGGCGAGCCCGGGCCGGCGCCGCGAGGGCGCGCTATCCTCGCCGCGGCTCGAATGACAGCGCTGTGATTCGTCCACAGGCGGTGGACCGAGCGTGTGGACGGGCTGTGGAGGGGCGGGGATGACCGGGTCGGGAGGGGCGAGGTCGTTCGCCCACCTGCACCAGCACACCGAGTACTCGATGCTCGACGGGGCGGCCCGCGTGGCCGACCTCGTCGCTGCCGCCGCGGCGGACGGCCAGCCGGCCCTCGCGATCACCGACCACGGCAACATGTACGGGGTCCTCGACTTCTACAAGGAGTGCCGCTCGCGAGGCGTCACCCCGATCATCGGCACCGAGGCGTACATGGCCGCCAACTCGCGCGCCGAGCGGCCGGTGCGGCGCGGCCGGCTGGACGACACGGGCGGGGAGGGAGAGCGCGGCGAGAAGCTCTACTACCACCTCACGCTGCTCGCCGAGACGACCGAGGGCTACCGCAACCTCATGAAGCTCTCGTCGGCCGCCTACCTCGAGGGCTACTACTACAAGCCGCGCGTCGACTGGGAGCTCCTCGAGCGCTACCGCGGGGGGATCATCGCGACGACCGGCTGTCTCGGGGGCGTCGTCCTGCAGGCGCTGCTCGCCGGCGACGTCGCCGAGGCTCGCCGCCTGGCGGGCCGCCTGCAGGACATCTTCGGGCGCGACGGGCTCTTCGTCGAGCTGCAGGACCACGGCCTGCCCGACCAGCGGCGGACGAACCCCCAGCTCCTCGAGATCGCCCGCTCGATCAGGGCGCCCATCGTGGCGACGAACGACGGCCACTACTGTCGGCGCGAGGACGCGGCCGCGCACGACGCCCTGCTGTGCGTGCAGACCGGGGCGACGATCGACGACCCGAAGCGCTTCAAGTTCGAGGGCGAGGAGCACTACCTGAAGAGCGCGGCCGAGATGCGCCAGCTCTTCGCCGAGCTGCCCGAGGCGTGCGACAACACCCTGTGGATCGCGGAACGGGCCCGGGTCGAGATCGAGCTCGGCAAGCCCACGCTGCCCGAGTTCCCGGTGCCCCCGGACTTCGTGCGCGACACCTACGAGGCCTCGGCGACCGCCTACCTGCGGCACCTCACCTTCGAGGGGGCCGCCGAGCGCTACGGGACGCCCCTGCCGAGCGCGGTGTCCGAGCGGCTCGACTACGAGCTCGACGTCATCGCCTCGATGGGCTTCTCCGCCTACTTCCTCGTCGTCTGGGACCTCATCCGCCACGCGCGGGAGCAGAAGATCCGCGTCGGCCCGGGGCGCGGGTCGGCTGCCGGCTGCTGCGTCGCGTACTGCCTGCGCATCGTCGACCTCGACCCGATCCGCTACGACCTGCTCTTCGAGCGCTTCTTGAACCCCGGCCGCAAGCAGATGCCGGACATCGACATGGACTTCGACGAGCGCTACCGGGGCGAGATGATCCGCTACGCCTCCGAGCGCTACGGCTGGGACCGGGTGGCCCAGATCGTGACCTTCTCCACCATCAAGGCGCGCGCCGCCGTGCGGGACGGGGCGCGGGTGCTCGGGCTGCCCTACGCGGTCGGCGACCGGGTCGCGAAGGCGATGCCACCGCTCATCATGGGGCGAGACACGCCGCTGCGCGCCTGCCTCGAGCGCGTGGAGGGCTACGAGGACGGCTACGCCGCCGCGAGCGGCCTGCGCGAGATGTACGAGTCGGACCCGGAGGCCCGCCGGGTGATCGACATCGCGAAGGGCCTCGAGGGCCTCCGGCGCCAGGACGGCATCCACGCGGCGGCCGTCGTCATCACGCACGAGCCCCTCACCGAGTACCTCCCGATCCAGCGCAAGCCGGAGCCGGGGGGCGCCCCGGAGGACGCGCCGATCGTCACCCAGTACGAGATGCACGGGGTCGAGGAGCTCGGCCTGCTGAAGATGGACTTCCTCGGCCTGCGCAACCTCTCGGTCATCGAGACGGCGCTCGACCTCATCGAGGAGTCCACCGGCGAGCGCCCAGACATCGACGCCATCCCGCTCGACGACGAGGCCACCTTCGAGATGCTGCGCCGGGGCGACTCGATCGGCGTGTTCCAGCTCGAGGGCGGGCCGATGCGCGCCCTCATGCGCTCGCTCGCGCCGACCTGCTTCGACGACGTCGCCGCGCTCGTCGCCCTCTACCGGCCCGGGCCGATGGCCGCCAACATGCACCGCGACTACGCGGAGCGGAAGAACGGCCGCCAGCCGGTGACCTACCTCCACCCCGACCTCGAGCCGATCCTGCGCGAGACCTACGGGCTCATGATCTACCAGGAGTCGGTGATGCGCGTCGCCCAGCGCTTCGCCGGCTACAGCCTGGAGGAGGCCGACAACCTGCGCAAGGCCTGCCTGCCGGCGGGCACCCTCCTGCTCACCACGGCGCGCGGCTACGTCCCGATCGAGCGCCTCCTCGACCTCGAGGACCGCCGCGTCCAGACCGTCGACCTCGAGCGCGCGAGCGCGCGCCACGCCGAGGTCGCCGACGTCTGGCCGGTCGGGGTGAAGCCCGTCTACGAGCTGCGGACCTCGACCGGCTACGCGATCCGCGCCAGCGCCGAGCACCGCTTCCTCGTGGAGGGCGAGTGGCGCGAGCTGCGCTCGCTGTCCCCCGGCGACCTCGTCGCGGTCGCGGCGCGCACGCTCGGCGGCGGCGCGGCCGCACCGGAGGCGCCCGAGGTCGACCTCGCCGCGCTGTGGCTCGGCCAGCTCGCCGCCGACGGCGAGCGAGCCGCCCGCTTCGAGCCGGGGGACCCCGAGCTCCTCGAGGCGTTCTGCGCTGCGTTCGAGCAGCACTTCGGCAGGCCCGCCGGCCGCTCGGGCGCTGCGGACGGCCGTCCCGGCGTCGTGCTCGAGGAGGCGGAGCTCGCCGAGCTCGGCGCCCTCGCCGGCGGGCCGGGCGCCCCGGCGGGGAGGTCGGTCCCCGCCAGGCTCGTCGGCGCGCCGCTCGCCTCGGTCGAGCGCTTCCTCGGCCTGCTCTTCTGCGCGGGCGGCCGGGCGCAGCCCGACGGCGCCCTCCTCCTCGCGCCGAGCGAGGCGCTCGGTCGGACGCTGAAGCGCCTGCTCCTGCGCTGCGGGCTCCTCGCTCGCCTCGAGCCGTGCGAGGCGCCCGGCGCGAGCTGCGCGGTCCGGATCCTTCGCGCCTCGCAGGCGAAGACGTTCGCCCAGCTCGTCGGGCCGCACCTGACCGACGCGGCGGCCGCCCGCCTCGGCGCCTGGCTCGCGCACGACGCCGAGGGCAAGGACGCGCCGACGATCGGCATCCCGGCGTCGCTCGTCGAGCACTCCCTCGGTCGCCACGAGGCGGCGCTCGCCGGCCTGCCCGCCGGCCAGCGCGTCCTCGAGCGCGACGCGCTGCGTCGGCTGTGCGCCTCCGAGCGGCTCGAGGAGCTCGGGAGCGGCGACCTCGTCTGGGACACGGTGGTGAGCGTCTCCTACGTCGGCGAAGCGCCGTGCTTCGACTTCGAGATGGCCGACGGGTCGCGGCCGTACGCGCTGGCGGAGGACTTCCTCGTCCACAACTGCGGCAAGAAGGACCGGGCGCTCATCGCCGCCGAGCGCGAGAAGTTCGTCGCCGGGTGCGTCGCCAACGGCTACGGCGAGCGGCTCGGGACCGAGCTGTTCGACATCATCGAGCCGTTCGCCGACTACGCCTTCAACAAGTCCCACTCCTACGGCTACGGCCTCGTCGCCTACCAGACGGCGTGGCTCAAGGCGCACCACCCGGTCGAGTACCTCGCCGCCCTGCTGTCCTCGGTGAAGGACGACAAGGACAAGACCGCCACCTACCTCGCGGAGTGCCGCAGCCTCGGTATCGCGGTGCAGGTCCCGGACGTGAACGTCTCGGCGCTCAACTTCAGCGCGCGCCGCGGCGACGCCGGGAGGGGGGAGGGCGCCTCGATCGTCTTCGGCCTCTCGGCTGTGCGCAACGTGGGCGAGGGCCTCGTGTCGCTCATCATCGAAGAGCGCGAGCGCAACGGGCCCTTCGCCGACTTCCACGACTTCTGCTGTCGCGTCGACCCCTCGGTCCTCAACAAGCGCACCGTCGAGTCGCTCATCAAGGCGGGCGCGTTCGACTCGCTCGGCCACCCGCGCCGCGGGCTGTGCCTCGTCTTCGAGGAGATCATCGACCACGTCCTGGCGCTGCGCCGCCAGGCGGAGCTCGGCATCTCGACGCTGTTCTCGCTGCTCGCGGACGCCGACGCGTCGCCGGCCGCCGCCTTCGACGAGGCGCGGCGCGAGATCCCCGACGTCGAGTTCGACAAGGCCGAGCGACTGGCCTTCGAGAAGGAGATGCTCGGCCTGTACGTGAGCGACCACCCCCTCCTCGGCGTCGAGCGGGCGCTCCGACGCAGGACCGACGGCACCGTGCGGGAGCTGCTCGACCAGCTGGCAGCCGGCGGCCAGGTCGGGGACGCCGGGGGGTTCTGCACGCTCGGGGGCGTCGTCACGAACCTGTCCCGGCGCTACACGAGGCGCGGCGAGCTGATGGCGACCTTCGTCCTCGAGGACCTCGAGTCCTCGATCGAGGCCTTCGTCTTCCCGAAGGTGATGCAGGAGTACGGGATGCGCCTCGAGGACGACGCGGTCGTGGTCGTGCGCGGCCGCCTGGACCTGCGCGAGGAGACGCCTCGTCTCGTCTGCTCGGAGATCACGCGCCCCGAGCTCGGCGCCGACGGCCCCGCGGCCCCGCTCGAGGTGCGGGTGCCCCTCCACTCGCTCACCGAGTCCCTCGTGGCGAGGCTGAAGGAGATCGTCGTCGAGCACCCCGGCCCCGTCCCGCTCCACCTGAACCTCGGCTCGAAGGTCCTGCGGCTGCCCGCCGAGTTCAACGTCGACCCGGCGGGGGGCTTCGTCGGCGCGCTGCGCGAGCTGCTCGGCATGCACGCCGTCGGCTGACCGGCGGGGCCGGGTGCTTGGCGAGCGCGCCGGCGGCTCCCGTAGACTGGTGAGGTCCGTGAGCGGGCCGCGAGCCGTCCTCACGGCCCCACCGGGTGGCCGAGTGCCCGGGCGCCCGGCAGGTCGAGCGCGGGCACCGAGCTTAGAGGGACATGGCCAGCGTGATCGAGGTCGCGACGAAGGACTGCACGGCGCTGAGCGACGCGGAGCTCGCCGAGATGGCGGACCTGTGCGCCGGCGGCTCGACCGGCTACGAGGCCGGCTTCCTGTCCAAGGAGCGCGACGCCTGGGTCCTCGTCACCCAGGCGCGGGCCGGAGCCGAGCTCGCCGGCTTCGCCTTCTCGACGCTCGAGCGGATCGGTGGCACGCCCTGCCTGCTGCTCGGCGTCGCCGCCTTCGCCGAGGGCGCACCCGGCGAGGCCGCGATGCGGTCGGTGATGCACGACCTGTACCGGCGGGCGGTCCTCGCCTTCCCCGACGAGGATGTCCTCGTCGGCACGCGCCTCACGCGCGCCGCCGCCTTCGACGCCTACGCCGGCCTCTCCGAGGTCGTGCCCCGCCCGGGCCACAAGCCGACGGGCGAGGAGCGCGCCTGGGGGCGCCGGCTGGCCAAGCGCTTCGGCGCCGAGGGCCGGCTGGACGACCGGGCCTTCCGCATCACCGGCGACGGCAACGTCGTCGGGACCTTCGACTACGGGCCGGCGTCTGCCCCGGACGAGCTCGGGGCGCTCTTCGCCGGGCTCGAGCCTGCTCGGCGCGACACCCTCGTCGCCTTCGGCTGGGCGATGGCCGAGGACCTCGCCGCCGGGTCGCTGCCGGCCTGACCAGGATCGGGGCGCCGGCGCCGCGCTAGCGCGGGAGGAGGGCGAGCACGGCCTTGGCGACGTGGCCGTCGCGCACCGGTCCGAGGCCGGCGAGCACGTAGCCGGGCGCGAAGCCGAGCGCTCGGGCGAGCGCCCCCGGTTCGAGCGGTCCCGTCCGAGCGGCGCGTGCCGCCGCGCAGGCGAGGGGGTCGAGGACCGGGAGGACCTCGACGCGCCCGCCCCAGGCGAGGGAGCAGCGGACGCCGTCGCCGTGCGCGGCGAGCGCGGGGGCCCGGCGCACGACGAGCAGCTCGAGCGACGGCCTCGTGCCGTCGAGGTCGACGTAGGCGATCGAGGGCCCGTGCGTGCCGAGGATCGGCGCCCCCGTCTCGGGCGCCACGAGCGCGCCGAGGAGGCGGCGCAGCTGTCGCGCCCTCGGCCGGCCGACGACGCGGGGCGCGCTCGCGCACGCGACCGCCTCCGGTCGCGCCGGGTCGAACGGGTCGTCGTCCGGCGCGACCGTCACCTCGACGACGTCGAGCGGACGCGCCGCGCCGTCCCCGTCCGGCTCGCCCGGGGGTCGCCTGAGCCGCGCGAAGGCTCCCGAGGCGAGGTCGATCGCGACCCACTCGCCGGGCGGCGTGGCGAGCACGAGGCAGGTGAGGACGCCGGTCTCGGCTCGCACCGCGCCCGCGCGCACCCGGCGCGGAATGCGGGGGGTGCGCGCGCGCCCTCTGCTCACCAGCGCTCGAGGCAGCGGCTCGTGGCCGCGTCGAGCGCGGCGGCGAGCTCGGCGGGGGTCGCGGCCGGGGCGAGGCAGGTGCCGCGCTCGCAGACGTAGGCGAGGCCCGGCTCGCGTCCCTCGACGAGCGGGCTCGTGCCCGGTGCGCCGGTGGCGAGCACGACCTGGGGGCGGTGCGCGCGCCGGGCGACCGCCGCGAGCTCGGGCTGGTCCCCCGGGATCGCCACCTCGACGATGCCGCCCTCCAGGAGGAGCGCCGCCTGCAGCAGGTGGGGCAGCGCGAGCGGCGCCCGGGCGAGGGCGGGGCGCGCCGCGTCGAGCGCGGCGCGGGCCCGCTCGCCGAGCTCGTCGTCGGCGAGCAGGGCGCCGAGGCGAGCGAGGGCGAGCGTCGCCACCGAGGAGGCCGCCGGCGTGGCGCCGTCGTAGAGGTCGCGTGGCCGCACGACGAGGGCCGGGGCGTCGCGACCGGACTGGTAGAAGCCGCCGTCCTCGGCCGAGAAGAGCTCGATCAGCCCGTCGGCGGCGGCCTTCGCCTCGGCGAGGTAGGCCGGCTCCCCGGTCGCCTCCGCGAGGCGGGTGAAGCACTCGACGAGCCAGGCGTAGTCGCCGGCAACCGCGAGGTGGGCGCCGCGCCCGCCCTGGACCGAGCGCAGCCAGCGCCCGTCGGGCCGCCGGGCGTGGGCGAGGAGGTAGCGGGCGACGTCGACGGCCGCGTCGAGGTAGCGGCGCTCGCCGGTGGCGCCGGCCGCTTCGGCGAGGGCGGAGACCGCCATCGCGTTCCACTCGGTGAGCACCTTGTCGTCGAGGCCGGGGCGGACCCGCCGGGCGCGCGCGGCGTGCAGGGCGGCGCGCGCCGCCTCGATCTCGGGGGGGCGCAGCAGGTCGCCGCGCTCGGCCCGGTGCAGGATGTTCCGCCCCGACTCGAAGTTGCCGGCCTCGCTCACCCCGTACCAGGCGGCAGCCAGTGCGCCGGCGCGCTCGCCGAGCACCTCGTCGAGCTCCGCGCGCCGCCAGGTGTAGAAGCGGCCCTCCTCGCCCTCCGAGTCGGCGTCCTCGGCGCTGTACAGCCCGCCGTCCGGGGCGCGCAGGTCGCGCAGCACGTACGACAGCGTCTCGTCGACGACCTGGCGGAAGCGCTCGTCGCCGGTCACCTGCCAGGCGTGCAGGTAGAGGCGGGCGAGGCCGGCCTGGTCGTAGAGCATCTTCTCGAAGTGCGGCACCTGCCAGGCGCGGTCCACGGCGTAGCGGCAGAAGCCGCCCCCGAGGTGGTCGTAGATGCCGCCCGAGGCCATCGCCTCGAGCGTCGTCACCACCTTGTCGAGCATGCCCTCGTAGCCGGCGAGGTGCGCCACGAGGGCCAGCTCGAGCAGCGGCGCCTGCGGGAACTTCGGCGCGCGCCCGACGCCGCCGTGCTCGGGGTCGTACACCGCGGCGAAGCGCTCCACGGCCGCCTCGAGCGTCTCGCGCACCTGCGACGGTTTCCCGCCGGGCGGCGGGGGGCCGAGGCGGGCGGCGACCGAGGCGGTGAGCTCCTCGGCCTCGGCGAGGACCGCGTCGCGTCGGTGCGCCCACGCCTCCGACACGGCGTCGAGCACGGCTCGGAACGAGGGGGCACCGGGGCGCGGCTCCTTCGGGAAGTACGTTCCGCCGAAGAAGGGCCGCCCGCGCGCGTCGGTGAACACGGTGAGCG
The DNA here is from genome assembly GCA_035294085.1 of Acidimicrobiales bacterium. Classification (NCBI taxonomy): domain Bacteria; kingdom Bacillati; phylum Actinomycetota; class Acidimicrobiia; order Acidimicrobiales; species Acidimicrobiales bacterium. Next base: position 74,596 of record DATGLP010000029.1, read on the forward strand.
GCCAGCCGCCCGAGCCGGTCAGCGCCTGGACGGCCTCGAGGTAGACGGCGTCGACGTCCGGCCGCTCCTCGCGGTCCACCTTCACCGCGACGAACCCCTCGTTGAGCTGGCGGGCGGTCGCCTCGTCCTCGAAGGACTCGTGCGCCATGACGTGGCACCAGTGGCACGCCGAGTAGCCGATGGAGACGAGCACCGGGCGGTCGAGCGCCGCCGCCGCGGCGAAGGCCTCCTCGCCCCACGGGTACCACTCGACGGGGTTGTCGGCGTGCTGGCGCAGGTAGGGGCTGGGCTCGGCGGCGAGGCGGTTGGCCACGGCCTCAGCGTACCGAGGCCGCTCGCGCCGGCTTCAGTCGCGCCCGGTGCCGCCGGCGAGCGCGGCGCGGCGGACCTTGCCGAGCGCGGAGCGCGGCAGGGCGTCGCGAAGCTCGAGCTGCCTCGGCGCGGCGACGGGCCCGAGCTCCTCGGCCACGAGGCGGCGCAGCTCGGCGAGCGTCGGCGGCGAGCCCGGCCGGGGCACGACGTAGGCGACGACGCGCGCCCCCCACTCGGGGTCGGGCACGCCCGCCACCGCCACCTCGAGGACCTTCGGGTGCCGCCCGAGGACCGCCTCGACGGCGGCGGGCCAGACCTTCTCCCCGCCCGTCACGACGACCTCGGCGATGCGCCCGTGGACGACGAGGCGGCCGTCCGCGCCGAGGGTGCCGGCGTCCCCCGTGCGCAGCCACCCCTCGGCGTCCTTCGGGTCGTGCCCGTCTCGGTAGCAGCGGAGCAGCATCGGGCCGCGCACCTCGATCTCGCCGTCGGGCGCGACGCGCACCTCGACGCCGTCGAGGGGCCGGCCGTCGTAGACGACGCCGCTCGCCGTCTCGGTCATGCCGTAGGTGGTGACGACGTTGCCGGGCAGTTCCGCTGGCGGCGCCTGCCCGCCGAGCACGACGGTGCGGAAGGCGGCGGCGCCCGGGCCGAGGCGGCCGAGCGCCGTCGGGACGAGCGAGACGAGCGTCGCGCCCCGCCGCGCCTCGGCGAGCACCGCGTCGGCGTCGAAGCGGGGCAGGACCGTGAGCGGCGTCTCGGTGACGAGCGCCCGCACGATGACCATCAGGCCGCCGACGTGGGCGGCTGGCAGGCAGCACAGCCAGCGGTCCCGGCCGGGGTCGACGCCGAGGCGCGCGCTCGCGGCGAGCGCCGAGGCGCGCAGCGCGTCGGCGCCGAGCACGACGCCCTTCGGCTCGCCGGTCGTCCCCGAGGTCGCGACCACGAGGGCGTCGCCGTCCTCGAGGGGCCGAGCAGAGCGGCGCCGCTGCGAGGAGCCGTCCGGACCGACGACGGCGTGCGGCGCGAGCGCCTCGACGAGGCGCGCCTTCGCGGCGGTCGGGAGGCGCTGGTCGAGGGGGAGGACGGCGTCGCCCCCGTCGAGGCAGCGGCGCAGCGCCGCCACGAGCTCGTCGCCGGCGGGCAGGTCCAAGGCGACGAGCCGGCGCACGCGGGTAGCGTAACGCCCGTATGGGAGACGACACGGGGGGCCTCCCCGCCTGGAAGGCGGCGGGCAGCTACCAGGACATCCGCTACGAGACCGCCGAGGGGATCGCGAAGGTCACGATCGCCCGCCCCGAGGTGCGCAACGCCTTCCGGCCCCAGACGCTCTTCGAGCTCGCCGACGCCTTCAACGCGGCGCGCGACGACCCGGGGATCGGGGTCGTCATCCTCACCGGCGAGGGCACGGAGGCCTTCTGCTCCGGCGGCGACCAGCGCATCCGGGGCGACGACGGCTACCTCGGCGACGACGACGTGGCCAGGGCGGGGATCGGGCGGCTCAACGTCCTCGACCTGCAGGTGCAGATCCGCCGCCTCCCCAAGCCCGTCGTCGCCATGGTGGCGGGCTACGCCATCGGCGGGGGCCACGTGCTCCACCTCGTGTGCGACCTCACGATCGCGGCCGACAACGCCCGCTTCGGGCAGACCGGCCCGCGCGTCGGGAGCTTCGACGCCGGCTACGGCGCGGGCCTGCTGGCGCGCACCATCGGCCTCAAGCGCGCGAAGGAGATCTGGTTCCTCTGCCGCCAGTACGACGCGCGCCGCGCCTACGAGATGGGCCTCGTCAACGCCGTCGTCCCGCTCGAGCGCCTCGAGGCAGAGACGGTGGCGTGGTGTCGCGAGATGCTCCGCCTCTCGCCGATCGCGCTGCGGATGCTGAAGGCCGGCTTCAACGCGGCCGAGGACGGCCTCGCCGGGATCCAGCAGCTCGCCGGCGACGCGACCATGCTCTTCTACATGAGCGAGGAGGCCCAGGAGGGTCGGAACGCCTTCGTCGAGAAGCGGCCCCCCGACTTCTCGCGCTTCCCCCGCCGCCCGTGAGCGGCTCGGCGCCCGCTCGGACCTGATGGCGAGCCGGCGCGACTGGCTCGGCGCGGCGCGGCCGCGCACGCTGCCGGCCGCCGTCGTGCCCGTCCTCGTCGGTGCCGCCGTGGCGCGTGCCGGGGGCACGGTCGCCTGGGGCAAGGCCGCCCTCGCCCTCGTCGTCGCCCTCGCCCTCCAGGTCGGGACGAACTACGCGAACGACTACGCCGACGGCGTGCGCGGCACCGACGCGGCCCGCGTCGGGCCCGTGCGCCTCGTCGCCGGCGGTCTCGCCCCGGCGCGCGCCGTACGCGCCGCGGCGCTGGCGGCCTTCGCCGTCGCGGCCGTGGCCGGCCTCGCCCTCTCGCTGTGGACCTCCCCGGTCCTGCTCGCGCTCGGGGCCGCCTCCATCGCGGCCGGCTGGCTCTACACCGGAGGGCCCCGGCCCTACGGCTACGTGGGCCTCGGCGAGGTCTTCGTCTTCGCCTTCTTCGGTCTCGCGGCGGTCGTGGGCACCGCCTACGTCGCGTCGGGCCACCTCGCCGCGCTCGCCTTCGCCGCGGCGTGCCCGGTCGGCCTCGTCGCCGTCGCCCTCCTCGTCGTCAACAACCTGCGCGACCTGCCGAGCGACGCGGCCGCGGGCAAGCGCACCCTCGCTGTGCGCCTCGGCGCCCGGCGGACCCGCCTCGCCTACACCGCGAGCCTCGGCCTCGCGCTCGCGCTCGGCGCGCTCCTCGCCCTGGCACGCCCGCTCGCGCTGCTCTCCCTGCTCGCCGCGCCCCTCGCGCTCCGGCCGACGCGCGTCGTGCGGAGCGGCGCCGAGGGCCGCGCCCTCGTCCCCGCCCTCGCCATGACTGGGGCCTTCCAGCTCGCCTTCGGAACCTTGCTCGCAGTGGGGATCGCGCTGTGACCGAGGGGTCACGGCGCTGCGGCGAACGCCTCGACGAGCGCCGCGAAGGCCGCCGGCTGCTCGAAGGGGACGGCGTGCCCGGCGCCCTCGACGACGGAGAGGGTCGCGTTCGGGCCGATCGCCGCCGCCATGCGCTCGCCGATGGCCACGAACTTGGCGTCGAGCCGGCCCGCGCACACGAGGACGGGCATCTCGAGCTCGCCGAGGCGGTCCCACCACGACGGCTGGCTCCCCGTCCCGAGGACCCGCAGCGCGCTGGCGAGCGCGGCCGGGTCGTTCTCCCGGCGCGACGCCAGGTCGGCCGCCCCGTCGTCGAGGTGCGCGAAGAGCGGTCCCGCGAGCCACGCCTCGAGGAAGGGCTCGAGCCCTCCCGCCTCGAGGCGGGCCGCGAGCGCCTCGTCGGCGGCGCGCCGGGCGCTGCGCTCCTCGGCCGTCGCGAGGCCGGGCGAGGCGGAGACGAGGACGAGGCGCTCGACGCGCTCGGGCTCGGCGAGCGCGAGCGCGAGGCAGACGCGCCCGCCGAGGGAGTAGCCGACGTAGACCGAGCGCCCGCAGGTCGCGCCGAGGGCCGCGGCCGCCGCCTCCAGGCTGCCCACCGCCGTGGCGGCCGAGCGCCCGTGGTAGGGGAGGTCGACGGTGACGACCTCGTGGCGCTCGCCGAGCAGCTCGGCGAGCGGCCGCCAGGAGCGGCCCGTCTGCGTGAAGCCGTGGACGAGCGCGAGGCGCGTGCCCGCACCCGTGCTCACTGCGTGGAGCGGGCCGGGCGTCGCGTCGTCGCGAGGCACCATCGCCGGTGACGCTACAGGCCACCTTCGCCGCGACGCTCGTCGACGAGTGGGTGCGCGCCGGCGTGCGCCACGCCGTGGTCGCGCCCGGCTCGCGCTCGGCGCCGCTCGCCGTCGCGCTCTTGGCCGACGGACGCATCGCCGTGCACGTGCGGCTCGACGAGCGCTCCGCGGCCTACTTCGCCCTCGGGATCGGTCTCGCGTCGGGCGTCCCGGCCGTGGTCGTCACGACGAGTGGCACGGCGGCGGCGGAGTGCCACCCGGCCGTCCTCGAGGCCGACCTCGCGGCGGTGCCGCTCATCGTCTGCACGGCGGACCGCCCGCCGCGCCTGCACGGCGTCGCCGCGCCCCAGACGCTCGACCAGACGAAGCTGTTCGGCGCCGCGGTGCGCTGCTTCGTCGAGCCGGGAGTCCCGGCCGCCCTGCCGCCGTCCGCGTGGCGCTCGATCGGGAGCCGGCTCGTCGCCGAGGCGACCGGGTCGCCGCCGGGACCCGTCCACGCCAACCTCGCCTTCGACGAGCCGCTGGCCGGGGTCGCCGAGGAGCTGCCACCGGGGAGGCCGGACGGCGAGCCGTGGCACCGACGCGTCGCCGGCAGGCGCCTGTCGCCCGAGGCCCTCGCCGCGGCGCGCCGCGCGCTGGCCGGCGCGAGCCGGGGGATCGTCGTCGCGGGCGCGGGGCTCGCCGACGCGCGGGAGGCGGTCGCGGCCCTCGCCGCGGCACGCGGCTGGCCGGTGCTCGCCGAGCCGCGAGCCTTCCCCCGCTCCGGCCCGCTTCGAGGCGAGGTCGTCGTCGGGGCCTTCGACGCGCTCGCGCGCGCTCGCGTGCTGCGGGAGCGGCTCGCGCCCGACCTCGTCGTGCAGCTCGGCGCGCCGCCCGCCTCCAAGGCGCTCCAGACCTGGCTCGAGGAGCTCGCCGGGAGCACCTGCCGGCTCGTCGTCGTCGACGCGCACGGCCGGTTCCTCGACCCGGCGCGCCTCGCCTCGCTCGTGATCGCGGCCGACCCGGGCGAGCTGTGCGGCGCGCTCGCTGCCGAGGACGCGCCGGGGCGCTGCGCCGACCCCGGCTGGGCGGCGGCGTGGGCACGCGCCGATGCGGCCGCCGCGGCGGCGATCGACGCGGAGCTCGCCCGCGAGGAGCGGCTGAGCGAGCCGGCGATCGCTCGCCGCCTCGTCGCCGCGCTGCCCGCCGGGGCGACCCTCGTCGCGTCGTCGTCGATGCCGGTGCGCGAGCTCGAGTGGTTCGGTGCCGCGCGCCCGGGAGCGCCGCGGGTGCTCTCGAACCGCGGCGCGAACGGGATCGACGGCGTGACCTCGACGACCCTCGGCGTCGCGGCCGCCACGGCCGGCCCGGTCTTCGGCCTGCTCGGGGACCTCGCCTTCCTCCACGACCTCTCGGCGCTCGTGTGGGGGGTGCACGAGGAGGTGCCGCAGGCGACCCTCGTCGTCGTCGACAACGGGGGCGGGGCGATCTTCTCCTTCCTCGAGCACGCCTCGGTGCTCGACGCCCCCACCTTCGAGCGCGGGCTCGCCACCCCGCAGCGGCCGGACGTCGCCACGGTCGCACGTGCGCTCGGCTGCTCGGTGCGCGAGGCCACCTCGCTCGACGGCCTCGAGGCTGCCCTCGAGGCCTCCCGGTCCACTCCCGGCGTCTCGGTCGTGCTCGTGCGCGTCGCGCGCGAGGCGACGCTCGGGGCGCACCGCGCGCTCGACGCGGTGGTGGCGAGCGCCGTCGAGGCGGCGCTCGCCTGATCGCGCCGCGGCCCGGCGCTCGCGAGCACGGGCCAGGGCGAGGCCGCCTCGCCGTCGGGGGCGTACGAGCGACGCGCCGGTCGTCCCCGCCTACCGGGCCAGCACGTGTGCTTTCGCGCTCGGAGCGCCTCGCCGGCGCCGACGCTCGCGTCCCGCGGTCTGGGGAGGTGCCGACGAGGCGCGCGCGTTCAGGACGGGCTCGGGCTCGGTGACCGCGATGTGCCGCGGCGGCTCACCACCGAGCTCAGCGAGGAGCTGGACGACTGCGGCCCTGCCCATCTCGGCGAGCGGCATGCGGACCGTCGTGAGGGGCGGATTGAGCTGCTCCGCGAACCAGGCGTCGTGCATCGCGACGATCGAGATGTCGTCCGGCGCCGACAGGCCGGATGCGTCCACCATGCGGAGGGCGCCGACCGCGGCGTTCAGGTTGGCGACGAAGACTGCGGTCGGGCGCGGGCGCGTCCGGAGGAGGGCTGCCATTGCGTCGCGGCCTGCGGCGGTCTCCGCCCCGCCTCGCACGATCCATTCGTCACGCACGGGAAGAGCGGCCTCGCGCAGCACCGAGAGGTAGGCGCGCCGACGCTCCGTGGAGCGGTAGGAGGTGCCGACGCCGATGAACGCGACGCGCGTGTGGCCGAGCTCCAGCAGGTGGCGCACGGCCAGTGCCGCCCCGGCACGGTCATCGAGCGCAACGGAGGACAGCGGGCCCGTGCTGCGGTCATTGAGGAGGACGATCGGGAAGCCCTCGGGCCGGTGCTTCATGATGAGCCGGTCCGAGACGTAGGTGGAGCGCTGCAGCAGCAGTCCGTCGATCCTCCGGCCACCGAGGAGCTGGCGGACCGCCTCGTCGCCGCGCGCCAGGGCGTCCGCGTCGCCGAGCAGCAGCGTGTAGCCCGCCTCGGTGGTCGCCTGCTGGGCACCGCGCATGATCTCGCCGTAGACGGGGTTCGTGATGTCGTGCATGACGAGTCCGAGCGTCGAGGCCTTGGCGAGACGCAGGGAGCGGGCAGCGGAGTTCGGACGGTAGTCGAGCTCTCTCACCGCGGCGAGGATCCGGCGCTCGGTCGACGGGCGGATGCGCAGGCGGGGATCGTTGTTCAGCAGGCGGGACACGACCGAGGCCGCCACGCCAGCCTGGTCGGCTACGTCGTTGATGGTCGCCACGGCTCCACCATTACCAAGACATGGACCTCGGTTCCAGCGACGAAGGCGTCAGGCCGCGACCGCAGGACCGGTGGTGCTGCGCTCACCTGGGGACCCGCGAGAACATTACTAACACTTGACAGAGCGTCGAGCAGGCGTGATGGTCGCGGAGCAACGATTATCTACACCTAGCGGGCGGCTTCACGGACGAGGTCGACGCCGTCGCTGCGCAGCGCGTCGAGCGGCTCGGACACGACAGATTCCGCGAGGTTCACTGGGGTCTCCTTGGGGTGGGTTCTGGTCACGAACACACCGAGGATCACTCAAGTGGCCCACCCCGTGGTGGATCTCTCCGGCTTAGCTCAAAGCCCACCACTCCAGAGCCTGTTGCACCGAACCCCCGCGCCGATCTGCGAACTCCCTGGTAGCGCGCGCGTGAGATCCACCACCTGACCAGGCGCGATGACCACGATGGGGAAATGGCCTACAACTTCGTCGCCCCAGAACGCGATCAGCTCTAGCTGCTCTCGCCGTCGATCGCCGACTGGCTCCCAGAAGATCACCTCGCGTGGTTCGTCCTCGACTGCGTCGACGAGATGGACGTTCAGGCCTTCTACGCCGACGACCGAGCCGATGGCTGGGGCGGCGCAGCCCATCACCCAGAGACGATGGTCGCCCTTGTCGTCTACGCCAACTGCCTCAGGGTGCGCAGCGCTCGCCAGATCGAGCGCGCCAGGTACGTCGACGTCGCCTTCCGAGTGATCTGCGCGGGACTCTTCTCCGATCACACGACGATCGCTCGGTTCCGAGCTCACCATGAAGACGCGCGCAGGTCCATCGGTGGTGTCTCAGCGCTGGTGTAAACGGCTCCGGACGCAGGCTCCGCTGTGATGCTACGCGGCGGCTGTCTCGGCGTCGACGGCCGCCTCCTCGACGGCGTCGGGTTGCAGCGCCGTTGGCGGCTCGAGGAGCTGGCGCCGGAGGTCTTGCAGGTGTCGCAGCGCGTCCGGCGTCATCGTGAGACCCCGCCAGCCCTTGGATGCCCGGTCGAGGACGGCCCAGACGAGACTGAGGCAGCTCTGCTCGCCGGGGAGTCGGCCGATCACCTTGACTCGGCGTCTGGTCTCCCCGAAGGTCCGCTCGATGAGGTTGGAATGCCGGATGCGCTTGTGGTGCTCGGCGGGGAAGGCCAGGTAGACGAGCAGCGCCTCGAGGTTCTCCTCCACGCAGGCGACGGCCGAGGGGTAAAGCGGCTTCCACTTCGCGATGAAGCGCCGGGCGCGCCGGCGGCCCTCGGCGAGCGCCTTGTCCCCCGATCCCTCGATCTTGTCGAAGATCGCCCAGTAGTCGCCCTTCACCTCGGCCTGCGCGTGCTTGGGCACCTTGGCCAGGACGTTCCGGCAGACATGGATCGTGCATCGCTGGTGCACGCTGTGCGGGAAGCAGCGCTCGATCGCGGCGCACAGGCCCTTGCCGCCGTCGGAGATGACGAGGAGCGGGGCGGGCATCTTCCGCTCGGTGAGGTCGGTGAGGAACGCGATCCACGCGTCGGCGGACTCGGTCGCACCGGGGCCAAGGCCCAAGAAGACGGGCTTGCCGTCGGTGTCGATGCCCCAGGCGACAAGCACCGGCTCGGCCTTGGCCTTCGGGTGCATCTTGAAGTAGCTCCCGTCCAAGTAGAGATAGTCGATGCGGGTCCCCGACAGGTCCCGCCGGCGCCAGTCCTCGAACTCGGAGCGAAGGCGCTGGCAGATGCGGCTCACCGTGCTCGGGCTGATAGCCGCCTCCTTGCCGAAGACCTCGGCGAGCATCGCCTCGACGTCCCGGTCCGAAACGCCCCGCACCCAGGCCGAGATGACGAGGGTCTCGAGGGCGTTCGTCCGGCTCACGGTGGCACCGAAGAGCTGGTCGCACAGGGCCGAGTGGGCGTGGCGCAGCTTCGGGCGGCGGAGCTCGACCGGACCGAGGGTGGTCTTGATCGTCCGCGGCGGCTGGAAGCCGTTGCGAAGCCCCTCTGGGCTGTCCTCGCCCCGGCGCTCGTAGCGCTTACGGCAGAGCTCCTCGACCATGATCTCCTCGATGACGGACTGGAACGTGAGGCGCACCGACAGGCGTGCGACCTGCTCGATCGCGGAGAGCAGGTCACCCTCACCGTCGAAGGCGGCGTGGATCTCGGCGCGGATGGTCTCGGTGGGCGATACTCGTGGTGCCACGGGCGTGGG
>DATGLP010000030.1 GCA_035294085.1 Acidimicrobiales bacterium
CCCCACCAGCCGTCCAACTCCTCACCGCCTGGCGGGGCACGCTCTAGCAGTAGAGCTCGAAGCTCGGGAGCACGCAGTGCTCACCGCCAGGTGGCTCGGAGACCAGCCTCCCACCGGAGGCCGTTCCGCTCCCATTAGGAGCACCCGCTCGTCGCGCCACAGCTGGGGCACGCAAAGCACGAGCCCGCGCGCTGCATGATGTTCCCGCAGGCGTAGCAGAACGGCGCGTCCCTCGTCTCCGCGATACCCAGGTCGATGCCCGGCCGAGACAGGCTGTCGCCGCCCTCGCCGAAGCGCTCCTGCTCCTTTCGCAGCGCCCGCTCGTCGAGCTCGACGTCCTCGAGGCCCGGCAACGTCGGCTGAGTCCGCTCGCCAGTCGACAAGATCCCCAGCTCGATCCGCTCGTCGAGCGGTAGGTAGTCGAGCGCGAGACGCCGGAAGATGTAATCGACGAGGCTCGACGCGAGGCGAAGCTCCGGATCGTCGGTGATGCCGGCCGGCTCGAAGCGCATGTTCGTGTACTTGCGCACGAACGTCGACAACGGGACGCCGTGCTGCAGCCCGAGGCTCACTGCGATGGCAAAGGCGTCCATGACCCCCGACAGAGTCGAGCCCTGCTTGGACACCTTCATGAACACCTCGCCCGGCCGGCCGTCCTCGTACTCGCCGACCGTCACGTACCCTTCGCAATCCGCGACGCGGAAGGCGAACGTATTCGAGCGCCGCCGCCGTGGAAGGCGCGCCCGAGACGTCGGCGCCGGCGCGCTGGTCCGCAGCGCGGACTCCAGCTCGGCGAGGCGCGCCCGGAGGGCGGCGACGTCGGCAGCCGAGGGGGCATCCTCGCTGCCCGACTCGTTCCTCGTCGTCTGCAGCGGCTGGGCTACCTTGCAGTTGTCGCGATAGATCGCGACGGCCTTGAGGCCCATCCTCCAGGCGTCGATGTGGAGCTGCTCGACGTCATCGACCGTGACGTTCTCGGGAAGGTTCACGGTCTTGGAGATGGCGCCCGAGATGAACGGCTGCGCCGCGGCCATCATCTTCACGTGCCCGCTGTAGTGGATCACGTTGTCGCCCATGGAGCACGCGAACACGGGCAGGTGCTCTGCCTTGACGTGCGGTGCGCCGAGAATCGACTTGTGCGCGTCGATGTACGACACGATCTCGGCGATCTCTCCCTCCGTGTAGCCGAGGCGACGCAGCGCTCGCGGCACGGTCTGGTTGACGATCGACATGGTGCCACCACCCACCAGCTTCTTCGTCTTCACGAGACTCAGATCTGGTTCGATTCCAGTGGTGTCGCAGTCCATCAGGAACGAGATCGTCCCGGTCGGCGCGAGCACCGTCGCCTGGGAGTTCCGCACCCCGTACACCTCGGCGAGCTCGACGGCCGCGTCCCACGCCTGCTGCGCAGCGCCGAGCAGCTCCGGCGGCACGAGCTCCTCGTCGATCTTCGCGACCTCGGCTCGGTGCATGCGCAGCACATCGACCATCGGCTTCGCGTTCTCCGTGAACCCCGCGAAGGGGCCCATCCGGGCCGCGATGCGTGCCGAGGTGACGTACGCGTGCCCCGTCATGAGCGCTGTCACCGCGGCAGTGAACGCGCGCGCCTCGTCCGAGTCGTACGGCAGCCCGAGCGCCATGATCGTCGCCCCGAGATTGGCGTAGCCGAGGCCGAGCTGGCGGAAGCGCCGAGTCGTCTCGGCAATCTTCTCGGTCGGGTAGTCCGCGTTGCCGACGAGGATCTCCTGCGCGGTAATCATCACCGCGACAGCGGCCTTGAATCCCTCTGTGTCGAAGGTGCCGTCCTCGTCGAGGAATCGCAGGAGGTTGAGACTCGCAAGGTTGCACGCCGAGTTGTCGAGGTGCATGTACTCGCTGCAGGGGTTCGAGGCGCTGATGCGCCCGGTGTTCGGTGCCGTGTGCCAGCGGTTGATCGTCGTGTCGAACTGGAGGCCGGGATCTGCGCACTCCCAGGCGGCCTCGGCGATCTCCCGGAACAGTGCACGTGCAGAGACGGTCTCGAGCACCTCCCCGGTTGTGCGAGCCGTCAGATGCCACTCGCGATCCTCGAGCACGGCGTGCATGAAGTCGTCGCTCACGCGTACCGAGTTGTTGGCGTTCTGGTACTGGATCGAGTGAGCGTCCGCGCCGTCGAGGTCCATGTCGAAGCCGGCGGCAGCGAGCGCTCTCGCCTTGCGTTCCTCGCGGGCCTTGCACCAGATGAACTCGCGCACGTCCGGATGGTCGACGTCGAGGATCACCATCTTCGCAGCGCGCCGCGTCTTGCCGCCCGACTTGATGGTCCCAGCCGAGGCGTCCGCCCCGCGCATGAAGCTGACGGGACCAGACGCCGTCCCGCCGCCGGCGAGCTGCTCCCTCGAGCCGCGGATGCGCGAGAGATTGACGCCCGAGCCCGAGCCACCCTTGAAGATCGTCCCCTCCTCGACGTACCAGTTGAGGATCGAGGACATCGAGTCCTCCACCGAGAGGATGAAGCACGCCGAGGCCTGCTGGGGTACGCCCTTCACCCCGATGTTGAACCACACCGGCGAGTTGAACGCCGCCTTCTGCTCGACGATCAGGTGCTTCAGCTCGTCGCTGAACGTGGCGGCCTCCGAGGCATCGCTGAAGTACCCGTCCTTCACGCCCCAGCCCGTGATCGTGTCGACGACCCGGTCGACCACCTGACGCAGCGAGGTCTCGCGCTCGGGACTGCCGAGGGTCCCCCGGAAGTACTTCTGGGCCAGGATGTTCGTTGCGTTCATCGACCACGTCACCGGGACCTCGACGCCGAGCTGCTCGAAGGCCACGGCACCGCTGCGGAAGTCCGTGATGCGCGAGTCACGCCGCTCCCACTCGAGCGCGTCGTAGGGATGGAGACCTTCCGTCGTGAAGTATCGGCGGATGCCGATGTCGACGCGCTCCCCAGTTACGGCCATCGGTTCGCTCCTCCCTCGGCGGCGGGCTCCCGCGACACCCGCTCTAGCAGCTCGGTGTCTCGGTCTCCACGATCGAGACACAACATCTTGTGGTCGATCTAGAGCCTACCACTAGATGAGGAGGCAATTACACCATCGTGATTACACAGCTGTCAAGAGTCCGCGCGCCTCAGAGCTCGGCGAGTGCCCGGCGCATGGTTCGGACGGCCTGGGCGATCCGCTGCTCGTTCTCGATGAGCGCGAAGCGGACGAAGCCGTCTCCGCCCGGACCGAACCCGACTCCCGGCGCCGTCGCCACCTTCGCCTCGGCGATGAGGAACTTCGCGAACTCGAGGGACCCCAGGTGCGCGTACGGTTCCGGTATCGGCGCCCAGACGAACATGGTTCCCTTCGGTTTGTCGACCGTCCAGCCGATCCGCGCCAGACCGTCGCACAGGGCATCACGGCGGTGCAGGTAGATCTCGTTCACCGCCTTCGGATACTCCGGCTCCTCGTTCATCGCGACGGTCGCGGCGATCTGGATCGGCTGGAACGTCCCGTAGTCGAGGTAGCTCTTGAGCTTCGTGAGCGCCTGGACGACTGCTGCGTTGCCGACCATGAACGCGACGCGCCAGCCCGCCATGGAGAAGGACTTGGTGAGCGTGTAGAGCTCCACGGCCACCTCGTCGGCCCCTGGCACCTGGAGGATCGACGGGGGCGAGTACCCGTCGAAGGCGGTGTCCGAGTAGGCGAAGTCGTGGACGAGCACGACGTCGTGCTCGCGCGCGAAGTCCACGAGCCGCGCCATCGTCGCGAGGTCGATGCACGCGGTCGTCGGGTTGTGGGGGAAGGAGAAGATCACGACCCGAGGCTTGGGCCAGGCCGACTCCCACGCCTCGATGAGGTTCGCGAAGAACCCCTCCCCCGCGTCGACCTCGTTCCGGCCCAGGCCGTCGAGGCGCACCATGCGGACGTCGGCCCCGGCGAACAGCGGCGCGTAGATGTGGATCGGGTAGGACGGGGCGGGGACGAGCGCCGTGTCACCCGGGCCGACGAGCACCCACATGAGGTGGGAGAGCCCCTCCTTCGCCCCGATCGTCGTGACGACCTGGCGCTCGGGGTCGAGCTCGACCCCGAAGCGGCGCAGGTAGAGGTCTGCTGCGGCCTGGCGGAGCTTCGGGATCCCGCGCGAGGAGGAGTACCGGTGGTTGCGGGGGTTGCGCGCCGCTTCGGCGAGCTTGTCCACGGCCACGGTGGGCGACGGGATGTCGGGGTTCCCGAAACCGAGGTCGATCACGTCCTCGCCGGCTCGGCGCGCGGCCAGCTTCAGGGCATCGACCTCGGCGAATACGTACGGCGGCAGACCGTTGATCCGACGGAAGTCCATAGCTCAGGGTAGCGCTCGAGGCGATGCCGGGCCTCCTCAGTCCCGCAGGGCGATGCCCGAACCCCTCACGGCCGCGAGGAGCGGGGCGACGGACCCGGGCCAGGTGACGACGGCCCAGGTCGCCCCGGCTGCCTCGAGCGCCGAGAGGAGCCCCGCCGCCGCCGCGGTGTCCGCGGGGAGGACGCCGGCCCAGCTCACCGGGCCGGCACGGGCGGCTCGTGCGACCTGCTCGGGCGGTACCCCCCACAGGTTCAGCGTGGCCCCGCGGCGACGCGCCACCTCGTTGGTCTCGCTGGAGCCCGCGCCGATCCATACCTCGATCCCAGCGCGACCGAGCGCGGCGGCAACCTCCTCGAGCGACCGGCGCCGATCTCGCGCCGACGAGTAGGCGATGCCGTAGGCGCGGTTCTCCTCGGCGCTCTTGCGGTCCCCGGTCCCCAGGCCAGCGATCAGACGACCCTCGGCGAGCGCCGCAACCGTCTCGAGCGCGCCCACGAGCACCTCGTCGCTCGCGAGCCCGACGCGGGCGACGAGCGTGCCGACGGCGAGCCGCCGGGAGCGCACGGCGAGCGCTCCGAGCAGGGGAAACGCCGAGATCGCCGGCTTGCCCGGCTCGCCCATCGGCCAGAGGTGATCGTAGACGAAGGCGCCGTGGACACCTGCCGCCTCCGCCGCGTCGAGCGCGTCGCGTGCGTCCCGAGCGCTGGCCGCAAAGCTCGGGAGGATCACGCCGAGGCGCACCGCTACCTACCGCCGCGCACCCGTCCGGCGCGCGTCAGGCGGAGGACTCCACGCGCGACTTCAGGTCGCGGATCGCGGCGTGGAGGATGTGGCCCTCGGCCCGGCGCTTCACGAACCCCGGGAGGGGCACTCGCAGCTCGACGGTGAGCTCGTAGCTCACCTCGGTGTGCCCTTCCCCGATCGCCGCGAAACGGTAGCTGCCGTCCAGTCGGTTCGTGAGGTCCCCCTCCTTCTGGACCCACGAGACGACGTCGGGCGCACGCGAGTAGTCGTAGGCGAGGACGTAGTGCGTGCTCCGGCCGAAGGCGCCCGCGCGAAAGCTCACGACGCAGGCCCGACCCGCGTCGTCGCGCTCGAGGACGTGGACCTCCTTGATGTCGGCCACCCACTCCGGGTACCGCTCGAAGTCCGTGACGACCGCGAAGCAGCGCGCCGGCGTGCCGGCGATCACGAGGTGTTCGGCGGTGTGCTCCACGGCTGCTCTCCTTCCAGCGGACGCCTCGCGTCCTGTCAGCCTTGCACGTGGCCGAGCCCCCGTGCAGCGGCGCGCCCGGTAGGAGCCGCAGGTCAGCCCCCCGCGGCGGCGAGCGCGGCGGCGAGCCGTCCCGCGAGGACGGCGTAGTTGAACGAGCCCACCGCCCGCTCGTGCGCCGCGGCGCCGAGGGCAGCGCGCAGATCGGCGTCGACGACCAGGCGCCGCAGCGCCGCTGCCACCGCGACGGTGTCGGCAGGGCGGTCGACGACGAGCCCGGTGACGCCGTCCACGACCGCGTCCTCGGCGCCGCCGCTGCGTCCCGCGAGCTGCGGCACCCCGCACGCTGCCGCCTCGAGGAACACGATGCCGAAACCTTCCTGCTCGAGACCGAGCCACCTGGTTCGGCAGCACATCGCCGCCACATCCGCGAGCCCCGTGAGCCTGGGCAGGCCGTCCTCGTCGACGGCGCCGAGGAGGCGTGCCGGCGCCCGCAGGCGTCGGATCAGGCGCTCGAGGCGCGGGGCATCCCGCCCCGAGCCCCCGATGACCAGCCGGAGACCGAGTCCCTCGCTGGCCAGGCGCGCGGTCGCCTCGATCAGGACGTCCATGCCCTTGCGGGGAACGAGCCGGCTCACGCTCACGACGACGACCTCGTCGTCGCGCAGTCCGTAGGCTCGACGTGCCTCGCTACGGGCCGCCGGCGTCAGCGGACGGAAGCGGCCCGGGTCGACGCCCGGCGGGACGACGACCGTCTCGGGCGTCGTCCTCCCCGCCAGCGCGCGCGCCTCGCGCGCGGGGTAGTCACCGGCAGCGATGAGGAGCCGCGCGCCAGCCAGGACCCGCGCCAGCAGCGGGCGGAGCAGGGGTACTCGAGCGGGCACCGTGATCTCGGCACCGTGGAGCACGACCGCGTACGGGATGGGAAGGTCGCGTCCGAGCAGGCCGAGTGGCAGCGCAGGATCGAGCACGACGAGTCTGGCGTCGAGCTCCTGCGCCAGGGCCTCGATCCGCCGCCGCAGCTGCCTCGTCGGAAGGAGGATCGAGCTCTCGACCCGTTCGACTCGGAAGCCCAGGGAGGCATCGAAGCGCCTCGCACCCGGGTGTGCGGTCGTGACCACGGCGAAGCGCTCGGGGGGGAGGCGACGCCAGAGCTCGTAGAGGTAGCTCTGGATCCCGCCGACCTTCGGGGGGAAGTCGTTCGTGACGAGGAGGTGCCTCATCGACAGCGCGCGCCGATCAGGTGCTCCCGGTCACGACACCCGCCGCTCGTGGCGGAGGACTGGAACCAGGCCAACGGCAGCGAGCAGGCGAACCGCCCGCGCCTCGGCGGCGTCGATGACGACGGCGTCGTCGGGCTCGCGCCCGAGGAGGAACGTGACGACGCAGTCGTCACAGGCGCCGGTGCCCTGGAGCTTGCAGTCGTCGCAGCTGATCGTCATTGCCTGGTCCACGGCCCTCGCTCCTCGTTCTCCGACGGGCGGCGTCGCGACCCCTCGCGCGGTCCAGGCGATGATGCCGCTGCCGTGTGTCAGCGAGCTCGGTCAGGCGCCGCGCGCAGCGCCGGACACCGTGGGCAGTCCCTCCGCGTCACCGAGCACGTCGACGGTGGACGTTCCCCCACACCAGCGGCAGGTGACCGCCTCCACCCGGCTCTCGAGCAGCTCCTCCTCCTCGACGGTGCACTCTCCGCCCAAGGTGAAGTGGTGGAAGGCGCGCGTGCGCCTCGTGGATACCACGTCGAAGCGGGTTCGGTTGCCGCACGCTCGGCAGCGGTAGGTCGTCACCACGGAGCGAAACTAGCGCGGCCCGCGCCCCTCGCGTCCCGCCAGCACCTCGTCCTGGTCACCCGCCATCGCGGCGACCTGCAGGGCGAGCGCCCGCAGCGCCCGGCCGCGGTGTGACACGGCCTGCTTCTCGTCGCCTCGCATCTCCGCGAACGTGCGTCCGTCGCCGTCGTCGGGGATGAACACTGCGTCGTAGCCGAACCCGCCGGTTCCGCGCGGCTCGGCCGCGATCGTGCCGGGCGCCACGCCGTCCGCGACCAGCTGCGCGCCACCGGGCAGCTCGAGCACGACGACGGTCCGGAACCGTGCCCGACGATCGCGCACCCCGCGCAGGTGCGCAAGGAGCTTCGCGACGTTCTCGGCGTCCGTCGCGTCGGCTCCGGCGTAGCGGGCCGAGCGCACCCCCGGCGCCCCGCCGAGCGCCTCGACCTCGAGGCCGGTGTCGTCCGCCAGTGCGGCCAAGCCCGTCGCCTCGCGCAACGCCCTCGCCTTGATCCGTGCGTTCTCCTCGAGGGTGGCCCCGAGCTCTTCGACCGGCGGCACCGACGCAGGACGTGGGACGAGCTCGGCCTCGGGGACGAGGGGGCCGAAGATGCTCGCCAGCTCGGATGCCTTCTCCCGGTTCGCGGAGGCGACGACGATCTTCAGTCGGCTCATCGACCCTGCTCGGCACGGATGGCGTGCCGCGGCGGCGGGGGGACGGCGAGGGCAGCGCGCTGGAGGTCGAGGAGCCGCTCGATCCCACCCGCGGCGAGATCGAGGAGCTGGTCGAGCTCGCCGCGGGTGAAGGCGAGACCCTCCGCGGTGCCCTGCAGCTCGACGAAGCGCCCGCCACCGGTCATCACGACGTTCATGTCCACCTCGGCACGCGAGTCCTCGCTGTAGTCGAGGTCGAGCATGCACACGGCGTCGACGACGCCGACCGAGATGGCCGCGAGCCCGTCCACGAGAGGATGGCGCCCGATGACGCCGGCGGCGACGAGCCTGCTGAAGGCGTCGTGCAGCGCGACGTACGCGCCCGTGATCGCCGCCGTGCGAGTCCCGCCGTCGGCCTGGAGCACGTCGCAGTCGACGATGATCTGGCGCTCGCCGAGGGCGCGCAGGTCGCAGACCGCACGCAGCGAGCGGCCGATCAGCCGCTGGATCTCGTGCGTGCGCCCGGATTGCCGCCCGCGTGTCGCCTCGCGCGCGACGCGCTCGGCAGAGGACCCTGGCAGCAGCGAGTACTCCGCCGTCAGCCAGCCGCGCCCGGACCCGCGCAGCCAACGGGGCACGTCCTCGTCCACCGAGGCCGTGCACAGCACCTTCGTCTTCCCCATCGAGACGAGCACCGAGCCCGGCGCGAACTCCGTGAAATCGCGCACGAGCTCGAGCGGGCGACAGGCATCGACCGGTCGACCGTCGCGCCGAGCGGGGGACGGCGGCTGCATGGCTGCTCCTTCCGAGTGCGTCCCGCCGACCCTACCGTGGGGGCAGCCCGTGGTGCGCGGGCAAGGACCGAAGCTGCGGGTCGCCGAAGTCGATCCGCTCGGCGCGCGCGAGCTCGGGACCGAGGAGACGGCCCCCGAGCGACGCGAACTGAGCCGCATCGCCCGAGGAGAGGAACCGGTGGGGACCCTCGGGCGGCCGCACAGCAGCGAGACCGCTCTCCCGGAGGACCTCACGGACCTCGAACGCGGTCTCCTCCGCCGACGACACGAGCACCACGTCTCGACCCATCACGGTGCCGATCGTGCGCGCGAGGAAGGGGTAGTGCGTGCAGCCGAGCAGAAGGGTGTCGATCGAGCAGGAGCGGAGTGGAGCCAGGCGCTCTTCGACCAGGCGGCGAGCCTCGGGCCCCTCGAGCTCACCGCGCTCCACGAGCTCGACGAACCCGGGACAGGCGAGCCCATGGACCTCGGCCGTGATCCCCAGCGCCGCGGCTGCCTTCTCGTACGCGCCCGAGGAGATCGTGCCGACCGTCCCGATGACCCCGATGCGCTGGTTCTCGCTGACCCGGGCCGCGGCACGAAGACCTGGCTCGATGACGCCGACCACGGGGACGCGAAAGCGCGCCTGCAGGTCGCGAAGCCCCGCCGACGCCGCGGTGTTGCAGGCCACGACGAGCATCTTCACCCGCTCGCGCTCGACGAGGTAGTCAGCGATCTCGAGGCTGAACGAGCGCACCTCTTCCATCGGACGCGGTCCGTAGGGATAGCGAGCCGTGTCGCCCACGTACACGAGGCGCTCGTTGGGCAGCAGGTCGATGAGCGCCCGGGTCACCGTGAGCCCGCCGACCCCGCTGTCGAAGACGCCGATCGGCCGCTGCCTCACGCGAAGGAGGTTAGGCGAGCGATCCGGTCGCGCCGCTGCCACGCGGCGAGCGGCGACCTCAGAAGTAGATCACCCGCCTGGCCCGCTCGACGACGGCGTCCAGGTCTCCGGTCCACACACCGGTCGACAGGTACTTCCACCCGCCATCGGGCGAGAGAACGACGATCACGCCCTCCTCGATGAGACGGGCGCAGCGCACCGCGCCCGCCATCGCCGCGCCGGTCGAGATCCCCGCGAACACCCCGACCTCGGCCAGCCGCCTGGTCCACTCGACGGAGTCTCGTGGACCCACGACGGTCTTGCGGTCGAGGAGCTTCTCACCGCCGAGGTCGGTGAAGATCGGCGGGATGTAGCCCTCGTCGAGGTTCCGCAGCCCGTCGACCATCTCGCCCGTCGGTGGCTCGACCGCCCAGACCTGGACCTCTGGGTTCTGCTCCTTGAGGTAGCGGCCGACCCCGAGCAGCGTCCCGCTCGTGCCGAGGCCCGCGACGAAGTGGGTCACCTCGGGACAGTCGCGCCAGATCTCCGGCCCCGTGCCCTCGTAGTGGGCACGGGGGTTCGCGGGGTTGCCGTACTGGTACAGGAAGACCCACTCCGGGTGCTCCTTGGCCAGCCGCTGGGCAAGCCGGACGGCACCGTTCGAGCCTTCCGACCCCGGCGACTCGATCACCTCCGCTCCCCACACCTCGAGCAGCTGGCGACGCTCGGAGGAGACGTTCTCGGGAAGCACCACCTTGAGCCGATAGCCCTTCACCCGACAGACGAGCGCGAGGCCGATGCCCGTGTTGCCCGAGGACGGCTCGATGAGCACGGCTCCCGGGCCGAGCACGCCGCGCGCCTCCGCGTCCTCGACGAGCGCGACGGCGACCCTGTCCTTCACGGAGCCGCCGGGGTTCGTCCCCTCGAGCTTCACGACGATGCGCACCGCGGGGTTCGGGCTCAGCTGCGAGACGTCGACCATCGGCGTGTTGCCGATGAGCTCGAGCACGTTCCCGGCGATCGCCACGGCCGCTACGCCTGCGCGCCGCTGCCGCCGGCGACCGCCGGCAGGATCGAGATCACGTCGTCGGCGGCGACCTTCGTGTCGAGCTGGTCGAGGTAGCGGACGTCGTCGTCGTTGACGTACACGTTCACGAACCGGTGGAGGCTCCCGTCCGCGGTGAGCACCTGACCGGCGAGGCCCGGGTGGGCGGCCTCGAGCGCGCGCAGGACCTCGCCGACGGTCCCGCCCTCGACCGAGACCGTGGCCTGCCCGCCGGTCGCTGAGCGAAGCAGTGTCGGGACACGGACTTCGACGGACACAGCTCCTCCGGCAGGCTCATCGGCCAGGAAATCCTGACTCGCTAAGTCATAATAGCTGCCCCCTCGCCCGCCATGACGGCGAGCGTGCGTGCGCTGGCCGTTAGCGCGCGAGCTCGACCGCCTCCTCGACGACTCGACCGCCGTCGATCCGGTACGAGCGGACGGACGGGACCTCGTCGCGAAGTGACACGACGACGTAGTGCCAGGCGGGATCGGGTGCCTGGGCAACATCGGTCGGAGACGGGTAGGCATCGGTGTGCGTGTGCGAGTGGAACACGCCGACGATCTCGAGGCCCTCCGCACTCGCCTCGCGATCGGCTCGGAGGTGATCTCGCCCGTCGACCGAGTACAGGCGGGCCGACTGCGCCGCGTTCCGGGTGGGGTAGCAGCGCCGGACCTCTCCCGTGGAGGCGACGCCCACGAGCAGGCCGCACCCCTCCTCCGGATAGGCGGAGAGACAGTGAGCCACCATCGCCTCGAGCACGGCCCGCTCCAGGTGCAGGCGCGGCGGGCCCGGCTGCGTGCAAGCCACCGACGACGCCGATGGCGCGGGTCCGAACGGATCACCCATGCCCGTCGGAGGCTAGCTTGTCGTGATGACAGCGACGAGGGCGAAGCAGGCTCACCGCCGGTCGAGCGCGTCCCACCAGCGCGGGGCAGACCGCCGGGTCGCCCTGAACCGGCGCGCGCGGCACGAGTACGACATCCTCAGGACGCTCGAGTGCGGGATCGAGCTCCGCGGAGGAGAGGTGAAGTCCCTGCGCGCCGGACAGGTCAGCCTCCAGGACGCCTACGCCCGTGTGGAGAGCGGCGAGATCTGGCTGCTCGGAGCGCGCATCGCGCCCTACGAGTTCTCGAGCGGCTTCGGCTACGTGGACCCCGAGCGCCCTCGCCGTCTCCTGCTGCACCGAGCCGAGATCGACGAGCTGGCCGGCCTCGTCGCGCAGCAGTCGCTGACCCTCGTACCGCTGTCCATCTACTTCCGCGACGGTCGCGCCAAGGTGGAGCTCGCCCTCGCCCGGGGGCGCCGCCTCTACGACAAACGGCGAGCCATCGCGGAGCGCGAGGCGCGGGTCGAGGCAGCGCGCGCCATCAAGGCCTACCAGCACCGCTGAGGAGCCCCCGACAGCGCACGTGCGGCCAGCGGCTACACTGACCAGGGAAGGGGGTGACAGGCTTCGACTTCGGTCGTCGACGTGGGAGAAGCGAGCCGTGGTCTCCGGAGCCACGTTAAAGAGCCGGAGCACAAAACAAACGCCGAGCCTAAGCTCGCGCTTGCCGCCTAGCTGACGGCAACGTCTGGCCGGTCCAAGCCCCACGGGCCGGATCCAGGCGTCATCTTGTGGGGATCACCTGACTGAGGCTGTCGGCGCGTCGGTCAGGGACATCGCTGCCGACTTGGGTTGCACCCCGCGCCGGTGCCGGGATGGAGCCCGAGATGCCATGGCCGGATGCGCTCGGAGAAGGCCCACGGAGATCCCGAAGGACGCGGGTTCGATTCCCGCCACCTCCACAAGCGCGTGTTCGCATCGGCAGGCACGCAGTGTTCGCAATTGGCGCTAGCACGGCGCGGATGGGGCCCCGAGAGGGGTCAGACTCGGAATGCCCAGCCTTCGCGCCGCTGCTAGGCAGCGATCCAGCTCGGGGAGCGCCAGCCGACGGATCCTTAGCGCGCCGCGATCGGAGCGCGTGGCGACTGCGTCGTTCTCCTCCTCGAGGTGCTCGATTCTCCTCTGCGAGGTGCTCGGTCGGCGAGCCCGCGAGCGGCCACCTCGACCTCGCCGACGCCTTCTCGGGGCAGGACGAGACGTCTCCGGTGGTCCCCAGGCATCCGTCGCGCGTTTCGTCACGTGGGTGACCTGGAGTGCAAGGCGGACGGCGGTGCTCCTTCTCCCCGCCGCAGATGCAGCGCATCCGGCTCCTCCCTCCGCTCGCGGCACTGGCCTCGTCGTCGGCGCGCCGGCCGCGCTCCCCCCCTCACTGTGGGGTACGGAGGTTCGCGAGCAGGTCGCGCACGTGCCGGTCGATCTCGTCCACGATCGAGCGCACCGCGGAGACGTCCTTCCCGGCGGGGTCCTCGAGCTCCCAGTCGAGGTAGCGCTTGCCGGGGACGACGGGGCAGGAGGCGCCGCACCCCATCGTGACGACCACGTCGGCCACCTCCACGTCCCCGTGCGTGACGAGCCTTGGGAGCTCTCGCGACGGGTCGAGGCCGCGCTCGCGCAGCACCGCGACGACAGCGGGGTTCAGCTCGCTGCCCGGCTCCGTACCGGCCGAGCGGACCTCCACGGCGCCCCGCGCGTAGTGCTCGAGCAGGACCTTCGCTGCAAGGCTGCGACCCGCGTTGTGGGTGCAGAGGAAGAGCACGACCGGTCGCCGCTCCGTCATCGCCGACCGTCCGCACCCTCGATCTCACGCCTACCCCGGAGCGGTGGTCCGAAGCTCGCCGGCGCGCTCGCCCCCGCGAGGAGGCGCTGGCGGAGCCCCAGCGAGACGTACACGAGCGTTAGGAGCACCGGCACCTCGACGAGCGGACCGACCACCCCGGCGAGCGCTTCACCCGAGGTGGCGCCGAAGACACCGACTGCGACCGCGATGGCCAGCTCGAAGTTGTTGCCAGCCGCGGTGAACGAGAGCGTGGCGGTGCGCTCGTAGTCCAGCCCGAGCGCCCTCCCGAGGACGAAGGCGCCGGCCCACATCACGACGAAGTAGGCCACGAGCGGCACGGCGATGCGGACCACGTCGAGAGGATGCCCGGTGATCGCGCGCCCCTGCAGGGCGAAGAGGACGACGACCGTGAACAACAGCCCGTACAGGGCGAAGGGACCGAGGCGCGGGAGCAGGTGCGTCTCGTACCAGTCCTCCCCTCTCCAGCACACGCCGAGCACGCGCGTCGCGATGCCAGCGGCGAGCGGCACACCGAGGAAGAGGGCGACCGAGGAGGCGATGAGGCCGACGGGCGCGTCGATGCGACGACCGCCGAGGCCCAGCCACCCGGGCAGCACGACGAGGTAGAGGTAGGCGAGCGCCGAGTAGGCCGCGATCTGGAACACGGCATTGAGCGCCACGAGCACCGCCGCCGCCTCGCGGTCGCCACCGGCCAGGTCGTTCCAGATGAGCACCATGGCGATGCAGCGGGCCAGCCCGACGACGATGAGGCCGGTCCGGTACGCGGGCGCGTCGGCGAGCCACAGCCAGGCGAAGCAGAACATGACCGCCGGGCCGATAACCCAGTTGAGCACGAGCGACGCCACGAGAAGGCGGCGGTCGCGGGCAACCCCGCCGAGCTTCGAGAAGCGCACCTTGGCGAGCGGCGGGTACATCATCGCGAGGAGCCCGACGAAGATCGACGCCGGAACGCCGTCGGTCACCTGCGCGCCGTCGAGCGCGCGGCCGAGTCCGTGCACGCTCCGGCCGAGCCCCAGGCCGAGCCCCATGGCGAGGAGGATCCACGCCGGGAGGGACCGGTCGACGAGCGACAGCCCTGCGATCGGGGAGGCGCGCCCGGCGCTGGCGGGCGCGAGTGCCGCCGCCTCCCGCCCGCTCTCCCTCACGTGCCGGGACTGTCGCTCGCGCAGCACGCCACCGCTGGCGCACGACAGGAGCTCGTGTCGCCTGCGCCGCCCATCCGCGCGTCCGCGAGGACCGTGTAGACCTCCCAGGGCGTGCCGTCCGGGTCGGCGACCCAGACCTTGTCCTGCACGGCGTGGCAGCACGTCGCGGCCTGCTCGGTGACGACCGCCAGCCCCTCGTCCGACAGGCGCCGTGTCGCTCGCGCGACCTCGTCCCTCCCGCTGACCTCGATGCCGAGGTGGTTCAGCACTCCTGCGCCTCCCCTGCCCCGAACCCGTGGATCCTCGATCAGCACGAGCTTGAGCGGGGGGTCGGCAACGGCGAAGTTCGCGTAGCCATCTCGCCGCTTCGCCGGCTCGGCCCGGAGGAGCTTGCGGTAGAAGTCGACCGACGCCTGAAGGTCGGAGACGCTCAGGGCCAGCTGGACACGAGACGTGGGACGTCGGTGAGAAGTAGCATTCACGGACATCGATCACAGTCTCGCAGGTTGATCGACAACGGTCAATCCAGGAGGTGGACGTGCAGCGAGGGAGCGCAGCGATCGCGAACAGCCCGGCGAACCCCCCGCTGTGCTGTGGCGCCATCACGCGAGCGCCGCTCGCCGAGGCCGACGCGCAGCGTCTCGCACGAGTCCTCGAAGCGCTCGCAGACCCCGTCCGCCTCCGGCTCCTGTCGATCGTCGCCGCGCACGGCGAGGTGTGCTCGTGCGACCTCGAGCGGCCCCTCGGCAGGGCCCAGCCCACGATCTCGCACCACACCAAGGTGCTCGCCGAAGCGGGGCTGCTGACCGGCGAGCGTCGAGGCCGCTGGACGTGGTGGCGGATCGAGCCGGCGCGCCTGGCCGAGGTGCGGCGGGCCCTCGGCGCCTGAACGCGCCCCCGGCCCGAGGCGCCCGGCGCGAGGAACCGGAGGGCGGACCCGGGGCGCCGTGCGGCGACGGACGCGTCGGCCGCAGCTGCTCGGCCGGCGAGCAGCGACGAGGTCGCCTGCCCGCTCGACCGCCCACTGAACGGCTCGACGCGCGCCCTCGCTCACCACCCGCTGCGCCGCGTGCCGCCGACCGGTGCGCGCCGAGAGAAGGTTTCCGCTAGGCTGCTTGTCCGGTCATCAAGAGATACTCGGGAGTTGGCCGGAGCCGTCGCGAGGTCATGCTGCGGACGCCGACCGCGACGAGGGCTCCTCACGGCAGGAGGAGGGCGGTGATCGAGCTCGACAGCCAGCGCCTCGACCGTGACAGCCCGGTTCCGCTGTGGTTCCAGATTGCCGAGCTGTTCCGGGGCGCGATCGAGAGCGGAGCACTCGCGCCCGGCGAGCGGCTCGACAACGAGATCGAGATCTCCGAGCGGCTCGGCGTCAGCCGCCCGACGGTGCGCCAGGCCATCCAGGCGCTCGTGCAGAAGGACCTCGTCGTGCGCCGCCGGGGGGTGGGCACCATCGTCGCCGCGCGCCGCATCAAACGGCCCGTCGCGCTGACGAGCCTCCACGACGACCTCCAGCGCGCGGGCCGGCGCCCCGAAACCGAGGTCCTTCGCCTCGAGGAGCACCCGGCCAGCCCCGAGCTCGCCGCCTCGCTCGCGATCACCCCCGGCGACCCGGTCCTGCACATCGAGCGCCTGCGCTTCGCCGAAGGTGCACCGCTCGCGCTCATGGAGAACTTTGTACCCGTGGCCGTGCTCGGCACGGCGATCGACAAGGCCTCGCTCGAGTCCCACGGCCTCTACGAGCTGTTCCGTCAACGCGGCCTGCGACCGCAGAGCGCGGAGGAGACGATCGGCGCGCGGACCGCGAGCGCGCACGAGGCGCGCCTCCTGCGGGTCGGTCGCAACGCGACGGTCCTCACCATGACGCGCACGGCCGCCGACGCAACCGGCAGGATCCTCGAGATCGGCCGCCACATCTACCTCGCGAGCCGGTACTCCTTCGAGATCAGCCTCTGGCTGAAGTAGGCGCACGCTCCAACGCTGTCAGGACATCTTGGCATGTTGACGAGCTCGCTCGCCCGACCTAGCGTGGAGCAGATCCGAGGCAGGTGGCCGAGATGACAGCGCTGGCCGGACGCTCGAGCAAGCGGCGGCAGAGGTGAGCGAGACCGCAGACCACGAGCCGCGTCCCGGCTACGACGTCCTCACCATGGGCAGGGTAGGCGTCGACATCTACCCGCTCCAGCCCGGTCCGCTCGAGGACGTGAAGACCTTCGAGAAGTTCCTCGGTGGTAGTGCGACCAACGTGGCCGTCGCAGCAGCGCGCCTCGCGCGGCGCAGCGCCGTCATCACGCGCGTCGGCGAGGACCCCTTCGGGCGCTTCGTTCGCCGGACGATCCGCGAGCTCGGAGTTGACGACGCCTTCGTCGGCACGGTTCCGGGGCTGCCGACGCCGGTGACCTTCTGCGAGCTGTTCCCGCCCGACCGCTTCCCCATCTACTTCTACCGCTTCCCGAAGGCACCAGACCTCGAGGTGCGCCCCGAGGAGCTCGATCCTCACGCGATCCGTTCGGCACGGATCTTCTGGTGCACCGTGACCGGGCTGTCCGCCGAGCCGAGCCGGGCAGCGCACCGACACGCCCTCGCGCTCCGCTCGCGTCGCGGACCGACGGTCCTCGACCTCGACTACCGGGCCAGCTTCTGGAGCTCGCCGGAGGCCGCTCGCGCTGCGATCGACGAGGTCCTCCCGATGGTGACCATCGCCGTCGGCAACCGGGAGGAGTGCGCGGTCGCGACGGGCGCGAACGATCCGGAGCGCGCCGCGGACACCCTCCTCGAGCGCGGCGTGGAGCTGGTCGTCGTGAAGGCCGGCCCCGACGGCGTGATGGCGCGCACGGCCGAGCGGCGCGTCGTCGTCCCGCCCGTCGCCGTCGACGTCGTGAACGGTCTCGGCGCGGGCGATGCCTTCGGCGGTGCGCTCTGCCACGGCCTGCTCGCCGGCTGGGACCTCGAGCGGGCGCTGCGCTTCGCGAACGTCGCCGGGGCGATCGTCGCCTCCCGCCTCGAGTGCTCGACCGCGATGCCAACGGCTGCGGAGGTCGAGCGACTGCTGGGATCGGTGGCCCATGCTTGATCGCCGCACCGCCAGGCTGCGGGACATCCGGGTGCACGAGCCGCAAGCCATAGCGGAGGCGGCGCGCCGGAGGAGGCGGCGGCCGATCGTCGGGGCCGACGGCAAGATCTTCATCGTCGCCGCCGACCACCCCGCCCGGGGCAGCCTGGGTGTCGGACCCGAACCGATGGCGATGGCCGACCGAGAGGACCTCTTGGAGCGGCTGTGCATCGCGCTCGGCCGCCCCTGCGTCGACGGGGTCCTCGCCACCCCCGACATCGTCGAGGACCTCCTCCTCCTCGGCGTGCTGGAGGACAAGGTCGTCATCGGATCGATGAACCGCGGGGGCCTCGTCGGCTCCGCGTTCGAGCTCGACGACCGGTTCACGGCCTACGACGTGGAGACCATCGCCGCCATGGGGCTCGACGGCGGGAAGATGCTGTGCCGCATCGCGCCCGAGGACCCGGCCACGGCGCCGGTGCTCGAGGCGTGCGGTCGCGCCATCACCGCGCTGGCCGCGCACCGCATGATGGCGATGGTCGAACCGTTCTGGGCGCGCCGGTCCGGCGATCGCATCTGGAACGACCTCTCGAGCGAGAAGGTCATCCACTCCGTCGCGATCACGGCTGCTCTCGGCGCGACCAGCGCGTACACCTGGCTGAAGCTGCCCGTCGTCGCAGACATGGCGCGCGTCGTGGCGGCGACGACCCTGCCGGTCGTCGTCCTCGGCGGGGACCCCAGCACCCGGGAGGGCGACACCCTCGAGGCGCTCGCCAAGGCGCTCGCGCTCGACGGCGTCCGTGGCCTCGCGGCGGGCCGCGCCCTCCTCTACCCAGAAGACGACGACGTCGCGGCCGCCATCGACCGGATGGGCGCCGCGCTCGGCCGTGGCTGAGCCACGCGCAGTGCGCCGCCGGCGAGCGGCGCCCGCAGCTGACCCCCTTCCGCTGCGCGTCCGCGCCGGAGCGACCGGCGGGGGCACGCGGAGGTGACGAGGCGACCTCGGCGAGCGCGCCTCGCCGTCCTCGGGCTCGGGCGGATGGGCTCGGTGCACGCGGCGAACCTGGCGCGCGCCTGCCCATCGGCCGAGCTCATCGCCTGCTACGACCGAGATCCCGACGTCGCGCGCGCCGCCGCGGAACGCTACGGCGCCGTCGCGGTGCCCAGCGTCGAGGACCTGCTCGGGATCGAGGGCCTCGACGGCCTCGTGATCGCGGCGCCCACCGCGGCGCACGCGCCCCTCGCCCTCGCTGCGGCCGAGGCGGGGCTCGGCACGTTCGTCGAGAAGCCCATCGCACTCGACCGTCGCTCGACGCTGCAGGTCGTCGAGCGGTTCGAGGCCGCACGGCTGGCGCTGCAGGTCGGCTTCAACCGCCGTTTCGACGAGTCCGTCGCCGACGTCCATCGCCGCGTTCGTGCCGGCGAGCTCGGCCCGCCGTACTTCCTCCGGATCTCCCAGCGCGACATGGCGCCGCCGCGACCGGAGTTCCTGGCCGGCTCCGGCGGCATCTTCCTCGACATGGGGATCCACGACTTCGATCTGGCACGATTCCTCGTCGGCGACGTCGCGCGAGTCAGCGCCGTCGGCGCGGCGCTCGCCGACCCGGGGCTGCGCGACATCGGGGACTTCGACACCGCCGTCGCCACGCTCGAGTTCGCCAACGGGGCCCTCGGCGTCGTCGACCTCGGCCGCGCCGCGGGCTACGGCTACGAGAGCTCTGCCGAGCTCGTCGGCGCCACGGCGACGGTCCGGCTCGAGACCCCTCCCGCGCTGGCAGCCGAGTGGCTGCGCGCCGGAGAGGCGACCCGCCCGCTGCTCCGCTCCTACGACCGCCGCTATGGTCCCGCCTTCGCCGCCGAGCTCGAGGCGTTCGCCCGCGCCCTCCTCGACGGCACCCCGGTGCCCGTCACGGGGCGAGACGCGCTCGCCGCCTTCGAGGTCGCGCTCGCAGCGACGCGCTCGTGCGCGCTCGGCCGTCCCGTCTCCCTCGACGAGGTCGTCGAGTGAGGGCAACTCGCCGGTGGGAGCGCTCGGCTCGCCAGGCTGGCAGGAGCGGACGCCGATGAGCGCCTGCGCGGCCAGCGTGCTCGACCGCCTCGCGGGCGCGCCCATCTCCTGGGGCGTGTGCGAGGTGCCCGGCTGGGGCACCACGCTGTCCCGGGACCGGGTCCTGTCCGAGATCGCGGCGCTCGGGCTGCGCGCGACCGAGCTCGGTCCGCGCGGCTACCTCGGCGCGAGCCCCGAGGAGGTGGCCGCACTGCTCGGCGTGCACGGCCTCGCCTGCGTCGGCGGCTTCGTGCCCCTCGTCCTGCACGATCCCGGTGCCCGCGCCGCGCTGCGGCGAGACGCCGAGGACGCGGCCCAGCTGCTCGCGGGCGCCGGCGGCTCCTACTTCGTGACCGCGGCGGTCCGCGACGCCGCGTGGTCCGAGCCGCTCGACCTCGACGAGCCCGGATGGGCGGCGCTCGCCGCCGGGCTCGGCATCGTCGAGGAGATCTGCCGCGACCACGGGCTCGTGCAGGTGCTCCACCCCCACGTCGGCACGCTCGTCGAACGGGCCGACCAGCTGCAGAACCTCCTCGGACGCTCCTCCGTACGCATCTGCCTCGACACCGGCCACCTGGCGATCGGCGGCGTCGACCCCGTCGCGTTCGCGAACGAGCACGCGGCACGCGTCGCGCTCGTCCACCTGAAGGACGTCGACCTCTCCCGCGCCGCGGGCGTGCTGGCGCACCGAACGAGCCTGCTCGCCGCGACCCGTGGCGGCCTGTTCCGGCGCCTCGGCGCGGGCGACCTCGACATCGGCGCCGTGGTGCGCGCGCTCGAGGGCGCCGGGTACGGCGGGTGGTACGTGCTCGAGCAGGACACGGTGATCGACGCCGGCGTCGCGGCGGCAGCCGACCCGGCGCGAGACGTCCAGGCGAGCATCGACTACCTGCGCGGCGAGCTCGGGACCGCCGGTGGCTGACGCGACGATGGACGGCGAGCTCGCGATCGGCATCATCGGCACCGGCCACATCGGCTCGATGCACGCGCGCCTGCTCGCCGGCCAGGTGCGCGGCGCACGCCTCGCGGCCGTCGCCGACGCCGTCGAGGCCTCGGCGATCGCCCAGGCCGAGGCGCTCGGCGTGCCAGCCATGAGCGTTGCCGACCTGCTCACCGACCCCGGCGTCGACGCCGTGGGGATCTGCTCCCCCACGTCCACGCACCCCGACCTCATCGTCGCCGCAGCCGAGGCGGGCAAGGCGATCTTCTGCGAGAAGCCGATCTCGCTCGATCTCGGCGAGGTCGACCGGGCGCTCCAGGCGATCGCGAGGAACGGAACCCCACTCATGGTCGGGTTCAACCGGCGCTTCGACCCCGCGCACAAGGCGGTGCGCGACGCCGTCGTGAACGGCCGCGTCGGCGACCCGCACCTGCTGCGCATCACAAGCCGTGATCCCTCGCCGCCACCGCTGTCGTACGCGGCCGGCTCGGGCGGCCTCTTCCTCGACATGACGATCCACGACTTCGACATGGCCCGCTACGTCACCGGCTCGGAGGTCACGGAGGTCTTCGCACGCGGCGCGATCCGCCTCGTCCCCGAGCTCGCTGAGCTCGGCGACATCGACACCGCCGTCGTCGTCCTCGAGCACGAGAACGGCTGCCTCACGGTCATCGACAACAGCCGGCGCGCGCCCTACGGCTACGACCAGCGCGTCGAGGTCCTCGGGAGCCGCTCGCTCGTGGCCTCGGAGAACCCCCTCGCCACGACCGCACTCGTCGCCGACGAGGACGGCATCTGCCGCAGCGTGCTCCCCTCGTTCTTCGTCGAGCGCTACCGCGCCTCGTACCTCGCGCAGTGGGAGGCGTTCGCCGCCGCCGCCGCCGAGGGGAGCGCCCCGCCGACCACGGGCGACGACGGCCGGGCAGCGCTCGTCCTCGGTCTCGCGGCGCGGCGCTCGCTCGTGCATCGTCGCCCCGTCTCGCCTGCAGAGATCCTCGCGGCCTCGTGAGCACGCGGTCGCGCCGGTCGTCCACGTGCGACCGGGCGGGCCGGGCCGCGCTCAGCGACGTGCATCGCTCAGGAAGAAGCCTTCGCCCCGCTTCACGAGAGCGTCGAAGAGCACGTCGACGGCCTCGCCGAAGCGCAGCCCCACGACGTCGAGGCGCCGGAGGAGCTCACGGTGCTTGAGCAGCTCCACGCTCAGCTCCTCGGCGAACAGCGTCGCGACCTCGCGCTGGAAGTGGCGCCGAACCTCGTTCGCGTGGTGCTTGGCCGACAGCAGGGACGAGCCGACGCTCGCCGGGTTGCGGGCGATCGCGCCCACCCCGGCCGAGAGCGCCTCGATGCCCTCCCGCAAGGTCGCGAGGACGGCGGCGAGGTTGCGGGGCGACGTCGGGCGGTACAGCCGCCACTCCCGGACGAAGTCGCGCACGTTGTCCAGCACGTCGTCGATCGAGCGCGAGAGCCGAAAGAGGTCCTCGCGATCGAGCGGCGTCACGATGGCCTCGCTGAGCTCGGCGACGAGCCGCTGGCGCAGCTCGTCGCCGCGCTGCTCGATCAGACGGATCTGGGGCTCGATGTCGTCGCGGTCGTGCGCCCCCGCGACGACCTCCTCGGCGAACTGCACGCCCTCGAGCGCGCAGCCCAGGTGCTCGACGAGGATGGCGGCGAGCGCGGGTCCGCTGCGCCCGGCGACGTCTCGCACGTAGAAGCGCAGACGCTGGACGCTCTGGCCGAGGCGCGTCCGCGCCGGCCGGGGCGCGCCGCCAGCGCGCGCGGGGCTCGCGCCGGCGCCGGCCATCACCGTCCGGTCGGGAAGTGGTACGCCGGGGCAGGGGCCTGGGACGTCGGCCAACGGCTCGTGACGACCTTCGGACGCGTGTAGAAGCCCACGCCCTCGGGACCGTGCATCGGCCGCTCGCCGAACAGCGAGTCCTTCCAGCCACCGAAGGAGTAGTAGGCCATCGGAACCGGTATGGGCACGTTGATGCCCACCATGCCGACGGTCACGTTGCGGTGGAAGCGCCGCGCCGCCTCGCCAGAGCCGGTGAACAGCGCCGCTCCGTTCCCGTAGGGGTTGGCGTTCACGAGCGCGATCGCGTCGTCGACGTCGTCCACCCGCACGACGGAGAGGACCGGACCGAAGATCTCCTCGCGGTAGGCCTCCATGTCCGGCCGGACCGCGTCGAGGATCGTCGGCCCGAGGAAGAAGCCCTCCTCATGCCCGGCCACCCGCAGGTCCCGACCGTCGAGGACGAGCCGCGCACCTGCCGACGCGGCCCGCTCGATGATCCCGGCGATGCGCCGGCGCGCGGCGTCGGTGACGACCGGCCCCATCTCGCTCGCCGGGTCGAGGCCCGGCCCGACGACGATCTTCTCCGCGCGCTGCCTCACGCGCTCGACGAGCGCGTCGGCGCTCGCGCCGACGGCGACCGAGACCGACACCGCCATGCACCGCTCCCCCGCTGAGCCGAACGCTGCCGCCGACAGGTGGCCGGCGACGAAGTCGACGTCCGCGTCCGGGAGCACGATGGCGTGGTTCTTCGCGCCGCCGAGCGCCTGCACGCGCTTGCCCGCCCGGCTCGCGCGCTCGTGCACGGCGCGGGCGATCGGCGTCGAGCCGACGAAGGACACCGCCGCGACCCCGGGATGGTCGATGAGCGCCTCCACGGTGACCTGGTCGCCGTGCAGGACGTTGAACACCCCGGGGGGCAGCCCGGCCTCGGCCCACAGCCTCGCGACGAGCATCGACGCCCCGGGGTCTCGCTCGCTCGGCTTCAGCACGAAGGTGTTGCCGCACGCGATCGCGACGGGGTGCATCCACATCGGGACCATGACCGGGAAGTTGAAGGGCGTGATGCCGCAGACGACACCGAGGGGCTGGCGGTAGGAGAAGACGTCCACGCCGCTCGACACCTGGTCGGAGTAGTCCCCCTTCAGCAGCTGGGGGATGCCGCAGGCGAACTCGACGACCTCGAGACCTCGCTGGACCTCGCCGCGCGCGTCCGACAGCACCTTGCCGTGCTCGCTCGACACCGTCCGCGCGAGCTCCTCGAGGTGCTCGGCGACGAGCTCACGGAAGGCGAAGAGCACGCTCGTCCGGGCGCTCAGCGAGGCCTGCGACCACTCGTCGAAGGCTGCCGCCGCCGCGCGCACCGCGGCGTCGACGTCGCTCGGCTCGGCGAGGCACACCTCGGCCTGGACCTGGCCGGTCGAAGGATCGTACACGGGCGCGAACCGGGCTGCCGTGCCGGCTGTCGTCCTGCCGCCGATGTAGTGCTCGATGCGCTGCACGTCGTGCTCGCCTCCCTCGAGTCGGTCACTGCTGTGTCACAGGTAGCGGCGCTGGCGAGCCTTCCCCAGCTCGTAGGCGCGGCGCGCCTCGGCGGTCGCCTCCAGGCGCGAGACCTCGGCCACCGCCACATCCCACCACGCCTCGCTCGAGGGTGCGGGGATGAGCGCGCTCGCCTCGATCGTGAGGACCACAGGTCCCGCCACGCTCGCGGCCCAGCGGAGGCCCTCCTCGAGCTCGCCGATGTCCCCGCAGCGACGTGCCGCCGCGCCGAGGCTCGCGGCGTTGGCGGCGAAGTCGATCGCCAGCACCGGGCCCTCGAGGCGCCCACTCCGTGGGTCACGGCGGCGCAGGGCCGTGCCGAAGCGTGCCGCGCCCACATCCTCCGTGAGCGCGCCGATCGAGGCGAAGCCGTGGTTGTCGACCACGACGACGGTGATCTTCACCCCCTCCTGGACGGCTGTCACGAGCTCCTGCGCCAGCATCAGGTACGAGCCGTCGCCCACCAGGACGTAGACGTCGCGCTCGGGCGCCGCGAGCTTCACGCCGAGCCCGCCGGCGATCTCGTAGCCCATGCACGAGTAGCCGTACTCCACGTGGTAGCCCTTTGGGTCCCGGGAGCGCCACAGCTTGTGCAGCTCGCCCGGCGCCGAGCCCGCCGCGCAGACGATCACCCCGTGCTCGCCGCAGGCCGCGTTGAGCGCCCCGATGACCTCGCTCTGCGCGGGCAGCGGACGGTGCCGCGTCGTGTAGGCCTCCTCGACCCGCGCGTCCCACTCGCTGGCGAGCGCCCGGACACGCGTCCGCACCTCCGTCGCCACGCGGTAGCCGGCCAGCGCCTCGCCGAGCTGGGCGCACACCACCCGTCCGTCGCCGACGAGGGAGAGCGCCCCCAGCTTCGAGGCGTCGAGACGCGCAATGTTCGCGCTGATGAAGGTGACCTCCGGGTTGGCGAAGATGCTGTGGGAGGCGGTCGTGAAGTCGCTCCAGCGCGTCCCGATGCCGAGCACGACGTCGGCGTCGCGCGCGATCGTGTTCGCCGCTGCGCTGCCGGTCGCCCCGATCGCGCCGAGCGCGCAGGGGTGACCGTAGGGGAGCGAACCCTTGCCGGCCTGCGTCTCGGCGACGGGGATCCCCGTCGCCTCCACGAGCGCCGCGAGCTCGGCGGTGGCCTCGGCGTAGATGACCCCGCCACCGGCGACGATGAGCGGCTGGCGCGCCCGGCGCAGCACCTCGGCCGCGCGCGCGACGGCGGCCGGGTCGGCGGGCGGGCGGTCGATGTGCCAGACACGCTCCTCGAACAGCTCCTCCGGCCAGTCGAACGCCTCCGCCTGGACGTCCTGGCAGAGCGCGATCGTGACGGCGCCGGTCCCGGCCGGGTCCGTGAGGACGCGCATCGCCCCGAGGAGGGCGTCGAAGAGCTGCTCGGGGCGCTCGACGCGATCGAAGAAGCGCGACACCGGCCGGAACGCGTCGTTGACCGAGAGATCGCGCTCGAGCGGGTGCTCGAGCTGCTGCAGCACCGGGTCGGCCGGGCGCGTCGCGAACACGTCGCCGGGGAGGAGGAGGACCGGGAGGCGGTTGATCGTCGCGAGCGCCGCGCCCGTCACCATGTTCGTCGCGCCGGGGCCGATCGACGAGGTGCACGCGAGCGTCGAGAGGCGGTTGCGCATCCGCGCGAAGGCTGCGGCGGTGTGCACCATCGCCTGCTCGTTGCGCGCCTGGCGGTACGGGAGCTCCCCCGGACGCTCGAGCTCGGCCTCGAGCAGCGCCTGGCCGAGGCCCGCCACGTTGCCGTGCCCGAAGATGCCGAGGCAGCCCTCGATCAGGCGGTGCCTCTGGCCGTCCCGCTCGCTGCGCTGCGCCACGAGGAAGCCGACGAGCGCCTGCGCGACGGTGCGTCGCACGGTCATCAGGCTCTCGCCTCGCCACCTCCGAGCAGGCGAGCGTCCACCGCCTGGCGCTCCCAGCTCGCCCGAACCCAGTGGTAGGCGGGGTCGTCGCAGGCGAGCCAGCGCCGCTCGCCCGGTCCCGCCATGACGTTCAGGTAGTAGAGGTCGTAGCCGGGGACGGCCATCGAAGGGCCGTGGTAGCCGTGCGGGATCAGCACGACGTCGCCGTGGCCGACCTCGGCGAGCAGGTCGATGGGGCGCTCCGGCGTCCCGTAGAGCCGCTGGTAGGCGACGCCGCGCCGGCCCGACGGGTCTGGTGCCACCTCGAAGTAGTAGATCTCCTCGAGCTCGGCCTCGCCGTCGCGCCGCTCGTCGTGCTTGTGCGGCGGGAAGGAGGACCAGTTGCCCGCGGGCGTCACGACCTCGCAGCACAGCAGGCGCTCGGCCGGGAGGGAGTCGTCCATCGCGTAGTTCACGACCCGTCTCGAGCACGCCCCCGCGCCGCGCAGCTCGACCGTCGCCGACGCGGCGTCGCGGTAGGCGAACGGCGCACCGGTCGCGGCCCGGGCACCGGCGAGCGCGAAGCGTCCCCCCCCTCGACTCCCGACGCGGACGCTCGTGAACGGCGGCAGGTAGCAGCAGTCGCTCGGACCCCCGAACACGTCCGTCCTGCCGCGCAGCGTCGCTCGCGCCTCCCCGCAGGCGACGTCCGCCGCGCCGGCGAGCGAGAGCAGGAGCCACTCGGCCGCACCGGTGGCGAACTCGAGGGCGCCGCCAGGCGGCAGCTCGACGACGCGCAGCATGGCGTAGGCCCAGCCCGCCCGCTCCGGCGTGAGGTCGAGCGCGAAGCGCTCGGACGAGAGCTGGCCGGCGCGAAAGTGCAGCTGGCGTTCGCAGCCAGCTGGGCGCGCCTTGATCTCCGCCACGTCGCTCCTTCCCCGCCGCGCGCCGAGGGCCGCACGGACGCGTCACCGCATCGTCGCGCCGCGCACGACGCCGGTCAACACTTTCTCCGAATGTCATTACGTTTGTGGCTTCGTGCCACCTCCCTCGTACAGGGACCCGGCGCGACGCCCGCCGCTCGCGGACGGCCCACCCGTCCGCCGGCGATGCCCCACGCGCGCCGCGCCGCTGCTCGGGTTCACGCCGACCGCCGCCACGCGGAGCGGTCCGACCCGCTGCTCCCGCCCACCGGCTACCTCCTGCAGAAGAGGCCACCGAGGAGGGCGAGACCGAAGGCGCTCGGCAGGGTCGTCGCCCACGCCAGCGCGATCGAACGGACCTCGTCCCAGCGGACCCGCCACGGTTCGAGGCGCGCCGAGCCACCGAGGAGCCCTGCGGTCGTCGCCTGCGTCGACGAGAGGGGCATGCGGAGCGCGGATCCGCCGAGCACGGCAGCCGTCGCGGCGACGAGCGCCGAGAGCGTCCCGGCGTCGCCCGCGCGCGCCATCTGACCGGCGACGCGCGCCGACACGCGGCGAAGGTGGGCGAGCGCCCCGGCAGCGAAGGCAACGGCGAGCAGCAGCTGCCCCGTGACCTGCGCGTGGAGCGACGCAACCGCCGCCGGCCCACTGGCGAGCGCCAGGAGGGCGGGTAGCTTCTGGGCGTCGTTCGCCCCGTAGGCGACGCACTGCCCCGCGAACGCGCTCAGCTGGGCGAGCCGCGCTCGCCGGCGCCGCTCGGATCCCCCGCCGAGCAGCGCGCGCAGCGGACGTGCGAGCGCGAGCGCGAGCGCGAGGCTCACTACGGGCGCGAGGACACCAGAGACGACCACCGCTCCGATCGTCGCCCAGCGCGTCGGCAGGCCCGCACCGAAGCCGGCGCCGACGAGCGACCCGGTGAGCGCCATCGTGAGGCTGGTCGGCAACCCTCGCCTCGAGAGCGAGAGGACGATCGCCAGCGACGAGAGGACCGCGTCGACGAAGACGAGCCGGCCGTCGGTGCGCTCGAAGGAGACGAGGCCGTGCGCGACCGTCCCGGCCACGCCCGCGCCGAGCACGAGGGGCGTCGCGCCCACGGCGATCGTGAGCAGCGCAATCGCCGCCAACGGGGGCAGCGCACGCGAGCGCGCGCTCGTCGAGGCGAGCGTCACCCCGTCGTTGCCGCCGCTCACGAACGCGAAGGCGAGGGCGAGCGCGATGAGCCCGACGTGCGCCGTCGCTGGCCGCCTTTCTCGCGGAACGCTGGTGACGCCACACTACGGTAGCTGACGTCAGGACATCTTGACAGCGGGGCGACCAGAGGATTTCACCACCGCGCCACCCGCAGGTCACGAGGCGGTCACGCTGCCTTCACCTGCCCTCGCTACGGTGCCGACGAGGAGTCGCGGAGGGCAGCCAGCAGTGCGCGAGGACACCGCCGTGCAGACGATCGCCGCGCTAGCCGGCGGCCTCCTCGGCGCTCGCCCCGCGCCCGCGGTAGATGTCGAGCGTCACCTCCCAGGGGATGACCCCGACGCGTGCTGCCCACGACTCCCACGAGGCCCGCAGCTCGGCCACGACGCCCCGCTGCGCCGGCGCACAGTCGCGCAGCTCCGCGGGGTCGGTGGCGAGGTCGTAGAGCTCCCAGGGCCCGGGGTAGGCACGCACGAGCTTCCAGTTGGCCAGCCGGATTGC
This sequence comes from Acidimicrobiales bacterium, assembly GCA_035294085.1. Classification (NCBI taxonomy): domain Bacteria; kingdom Bacillati; phylum Actinomycetota; class Acidimicrobiia; order Acidimicrobiales; species Acidimicrobiales bacterium. The sequence continues at coordinate 28,313 of DATGLP010000030.1, forward strand.
GGCGTTGCCCGTGTGCTCCCAGAACAGCGGGTGCACGGCCGGCGGCCCGCCCCGCAGCGCCTCGAGCATGCTCACCCCCTCGAGCGCAGGCGCACCGCTGGCGCGTCGGCTCGGGTACGTCGCGCCCGTCGCCGCGAGGACCGTCGGCAGGACGTCGGTGAGCTGGTACGGGGTGCGCTCGATGTGGCCTGCGAGGAGCCCGCCGGCGGGCCAGTGGACGACGAAGGGCGCGGCGATGCCTCCCTCGTGCACGTAGCGCTTGTAGTAGCGGAACGGTGCGTTCGAGAGGTTCGCCCAGGCGCGCCCGTAGCTCGCGTAGGTGTCCTCCGGCCCGGGCCAGATCTCGGGCAGGTTCCCGACGCGGATCGCGCCACCGGCGCGCGTCGCCCTGGGCAGGATGTCCGACCTCGCTGCGAAGCGCTCCGGCGAGACGAGCGGCAGCTCCTCGGAGGAGGCGCCGTTGTCCGACAGGAAGATGAGCAGCGTGTCGTCGAGCTGCCCCGTCTCCCTGAGGGCCTCGACGAGGGCGCCGACACCGGCGTCCAGGCGCGTCACCTGGGCGGCGTAGACCTGCATGCGTCGCACCTGCCACTCGGGCGCGCGCGCCTTCTCGAAGGGGGGCTCGCGCTCGTCCCGATCGCTCGCCAGCGAGACGTCCGGGAACAGGCCCTCGTCCACGAGCCGCTCGATGCGCCGGCGGCGCAGCACGTCCCAGCCAGCCTCGAACGCGCCGTCGTAGGCTCGGATGTCCTCCTCGGGCGCGTGCAGGGGCCAGTGCGGCGCGCTGAACGCCACGTAGCAGAAGAACGGGCGAGACCCGGCGTGCGCGCGGATGTAGCTCGCGGCCGCGCTCGCGATCGCGTCCGTGTAGTAGAAGCCCGGGACGAGTGCCTCGCTCGACGCATCCTCGTCCCCCCGCCGCAGCGTGCCTGGTTGGTAGTAGCTGCCACAGCCGGTGAGCGTGCCGAAGAACTCGGCGAAGCCTCGACGAGTGGGCCACGACGGATCGGGCACCGTCATCTGTGCGGAGAGGTGCCACTTGCCGAACATGGCCGTCGCGTAGCCGCTGGCGCGCAGCACCTCCGCCATGGTCGGGGTGCGCTCGCTCAGAGAGCCCGGGTAGCCGCGCGGCCGGTCGTCGTTCGTGAGGATGCCGATCCCGCTCTGGTGGGGGTGGAGCCCCGTGAGCAGCGACGCGCGCGACGGGCTGCAGCGGGCGCTCGTGTAGAAGTGCGCGAGGCGCACGCCGGCGCGCGCGAGCCGATCGATGTTCGGGGTGGCGAGCTCGCCGCCGTAGCAGCCGAGGTCCGAGTAGCCGAGGTCGTCGGCGACGACGAGGACGACGTTGGGCCTCCTCGGGCCAGGAGCCTCAGGAGCGACCGTCACGCGGACCCCACGAGCTGCGGCGTGCCGCGGGAACCGGCGCGGGCGGCCAGCGGGCCGTGCCGGGCTCCCGCCACCCCTGCCCGCACGCCCCCGACGACAGGGGCGTGCCGGTGCCCCGGCTCATGGACAAACCCACGGAGGTAGGCTAACGTGACCACTAGGTAAGTACAACATGACAAGGGGGGAAGGGCCTTTGGGTGGTGGAGCGGCTGACGCGCACGCCGACGGTGCAGCTCACTGCGGCGCGACAGCCCGGTGCCGGGCGCGCCGGCGGCCCACGGGCGGGCGGATCCGTCCCTCGACCGGCCGCCGTGTCAGCTACCCGTCGCACTCAGCGGCTCGCGAGCCACCAAGTCAGTGAGTGGCCGGCAACGACTGAAACGGAGGAACGTATGCGGCACAGAAGTCCCGTCATCGCCGCCACCGCGGTGGTCACCAGCCTGGTGCTCGCGGGCGCGCTCGCCCCGGGCGCGATGGCATCGAAGCGGTCGCCCACGCGTGCCGCGCACGCGGCCGTGAAGAACCCGTACCCGAAGTCCCTGCACGGGAGCTTCGCCTTCTACTCGGGCGGGGATACCAACGTCGAGTCGCTGTGGACGAACGTCCTCATCCCAAGCTTCAACCGCGCGTACCCGCACATCAAGATCGACTACGTGTTCGACGAGCACGGCGTCAACGACGTCACGACCCTCGCGCGTGTCGCCCAGGCAGTGCAGAACCACCAGCCGAGCGGCTACGCGCTCCTCGAGTCGGCGACGAACGCCGTGGAGCTGGCGGCGCGCAACCACCTGTTCATCCCCGTGACGAAGAAGGCGATCCCGAACATCGTGAACGTCCCCGCCTCGACCATGCAGGTGGTCCGGTACGACGCCGTCCCCTACCGGGGCTCGAAGGTGGTGCTCGCCTACAACTCGAAGGCGGTCCCCAACCCGCCGAAGACGCTCTCCCAGCTGCTCAGCTGGATCCAGGCCCACCCTGGCGAGTTCGCCTACTGCAACCCCTCCGGTGGTGGCTCCGGCTCGTACTTCGTGCAGGACGTGCTCGACTCGTACATGCCCAAGTCGGCCGTCCAGACGCTCGCCTTCAACGACGCCACCTCCCTCGAGAGCGACTGGGCGCCGGGCCTCGCCGAGCTGCACAAGCTCAACAGCTACGTCTACGGTCACGGCACCTACCCGGCCGGGAACACCCAGGTGCTCTCGCTCCTCGGCTCCGGCGCGGTGGAGATGGCGACGGTCTGGTCTGACCAGGGCACCCAGGCGCTGCACGACGGCCAGCTGCCCAAGAGCGTGAAGCTCACCGACATCTCGCCGCCCTTCGCCGGCAGCCCTGTCTACCTCGGGATCCCGCGGTACACGCCGAAGAACCAGGTCCGGCTCGTCGACGCCTTCTTGAACTTCGTCCTTTCGGTTCCCCAGCAGGCGAAGGTGGTGAAGATCCTGGCCGGGTTCCCCGCGATCAGCATCTCGAAGATGACCAAGACCGTGAAGGCAGAGTTCAGCGCACTGGGCGAGGCCGAGAGCCTCCCCTACGCCGCCCAGATCAGTTCCGACCTGAACCGGATCTGGCAGCAGCAGGTGCCGTAGGCAGCGACGAGGAGCGCTCGGTGACGACCCGGACCCCGCTCGTCGGCGAGGCAACCCTCACCGACGACGCGCCGGCCGGACCGGCGCCGGCCGCGCCACGGCGCGGCCGGCGCCGGTCACGGGCGCACGACGAGGCAGGGACCCGAGGGGGGGCAGCATCCCTCCTCGGGTTCCTGCCCCTCGCCTTCCTCCTCGTCTTCGGCGGGATCCCGATCGTCCTCAGCCTCCTGCTCGTGCTCGGGCACCTCGGCGGACCGAACGCCGCGGTCTCCGAGCTCGGCCAAGGGGAGATCCCTGGGCACGGCATCGGCACGCTCGGCGCCGTCACCCAGCTGTTCGACAACGCCTCCTTCCGGCGCGACGTGCTCGCGACCGTGGTCGTCTTCCTGGTCAGTGCCGCGCTCGTGCTCACGATCGCCGTGGTGCTGACCTTCTGGCACCGCCTGCGACCGAACCGTGCGCTCGCCGTCCTCCAGTTCCTCGCCGTGATCCCCCTGTTCATCCCGGTGGTCATCGCCAGCTTCTCGCTGTGGACCTTCTGGGGCGCACGGGGCTTCACGAACAGCCTTGCGCAGCTGCTCGGTTGGCACAACGCGCTCGTGTTCAGCGGGACCCTGCAGGGCGTCGTCCTCGCCGAGACGTGGGTGAGCCTCCCCTTCGCCGTGCTGCTGCTGCGCGCCGGCGTCGCCTCCCTGAGCGACAGCTCGCTCGACGCCGCCCGGGACGCCGGCGCCGGGCCGATCAGCGTGGCGTGGCGCATCATGCTCCCCCAGCTGCGCCGCGAGTGCACGATCGTCTTCTGCTTCACGGCCGTGGGCGTGCTCGGGAGCTTCACCGTGCCGTTCATCGTCGGCCCGTCGTCGCCGCTCCTGCTCGGCGTCGACGCCGTGAACACCTTCGCCGACTACAACCAGCCCCAGCAGGCCGCCGTCATCGGCTTCACCATCTTCGTCCTCGCCGGCGTGATCGGCTGCCTGTACGCGATCGGAGCGAGGAGGCGCCGTGTCGGTACCCGCTAGCGCTCGCTGGCGGCGCCAGGCGAGCGCTCCTGTCGTGCTCCTGCTCCGCCTCGGCCAGCTCGTCCTCTTCCTCGCCGCGGTGTTCTTCATCGTCGTGCCGCTCGGCTGGCTCGTGCTCCTCGCCTTCGTGAAGGGCTTCAACTTCCCGTCCCTCGCCCCCACGGCCTTCACGCTGTCCTGGTGGCACACCGTCCTCGCCACGCCGGGACTGCTGCACTCGGTCTTCCTCTCGGTGACGATCGCGCCGGTCGTCCTCGCGCTGTCGATGCTGCTGTGCCTGCCAGCCGCCTACGCCCTCGGGCGCTACAACTTCCCCGGGAAGCGATTCGTGCTCCTGAGCGTCTTCTCGATCAACGCGTTCCCCCGCATCAGCCTCTACATCGCGATGATCCCGATGCTGTTCTTCCTGAACCTGATGGGCACCGTCGCCGGCGTCGTCGTGGTGCAGCTCATCGGGACGATCCTGTTCATGACGTGGATCCCGGCAACGGGGTTCGCGGCCGTTCCCGACGCGCTCGTCGAGGCGGCGCGCGACGCCGGCGCCTCCCGGTTCCAGGTCTTCTGGCGGATCCTCCTCCCGCTGTGCCGTCCGAGCATCGCCGTCGCCGCCGTGCTCTCCTTCCTCGCCGCCTTCGACGAGGCGCAGGGGACCTTCCTCGTCGGCGCCCCGAACTACCTGACGATGCCGACGCGCATGTACTCGCTCGTGCTCGACTACCCGGTGCAGTTCGCCGCGGTGTTCGCCGTCGTGCTGTCGATCCCCTCGGTCATCCTGCTCCTCTTGGTCCGCAGGTCGCTGTTCGCGGGGACGAGTACGGCGCTCCAGCTCCGATAGGCAGGGAATCCGTGACCACGACCGACGCGACGCAGGGCTCCGAGCTCGTCCTCGAGCACATCACGAAGTCCTTCGGCGGCCCGCCTGCCGTCAACGACGTCTCCCTCACCGTCGCGCCGCACGAGTTCCTCACCCTCCTCGGTCCCTCCGGGAGCGGCAAGACGACGATCCTGCGCATGGTCGGCGGGTTCCTCGCGCCCGACGCCGGCAGGATCCTCATCGACGGCACCGACGTCGGGGGCGTCCCCGTCGAGCGTCGACCGACGGCGATGCTCTTCCAGCAGCTCTCGCTCTGGCCGCACCTCAGCGTCGCCCGCAACGTCAGCTTCGGGCTGGAACTGCGGCACCGGCCCAAGGCGGAGATACGGCGTCGCGTCCGCGAGCTCCTCGAGGTCGTCGGCCTCGCCGACTTCGGCGACCGCCTGCCCGCACAGCTCTCCGGCGGCCAGCAGCAGCGCGTCGCACTCGCCCGGGCCCTCGCGCTCGAGCCGCGGATCTTGCTCCTCGACGAACCCTTCAGCGCGCTCGACACGAAGCTGCGCGTCGAGCTGCGGACGTTCGTGCGCAGCCTCCAGCGCGAGCTCGGGACGACCACCCTCCTCGTCACGCACGACCAGGAGGAGGCGCTCGACCTCTCCGACCGGATCGTCGTCCTGCGCGAGGGGCGCATCGAGCAGATCGGCGACCCCACCGAGATCTACGAGTCGCCGAGGACGAGCTTCGTCGCCGAGTTCCTCGGCGCGATGAACTTCCTCACCGGCACCCCGAGCGCGCACGAGGTCCGCCTCGCCGACGGGGCCGTCGTTCCCGTCGACGAGGAGGCGTCGAGCCTCCGGCGCCAGACGACGATCGGCGTGCGTCCCGAGGACGTCGTGGTCTCCCGCGTCGACGCCTCGTCCCCGGCACGCTGCTCCGTCGAGTCGGTGACCATCAAGGGCCACTACAAGCAGCTGCAGCTGCGTCTCGGCGCCACGCTCGTGCGCGCCTACGTGGACAAGGGGCTCGCGGTCGGCCCGGGGGACACGGTCGCGCTCCGATTCCGCCGGATCCACGCCTTCGACGAGGCCGGCGGCGACGTCGGCGTGCACGAGCTCGCCGACGACTCGCGCACGGGGCGGCACGCGCACCACCACCTGCGTCACCTCCCCGACGACGCGCTCGTCGCCGACGAGCTGCGATGACGCTGCCTCCCGCGGGCGCGGACGCAGCCACCAGCGCGATCGAGACGCACCTGCGCCGCATCGCCCGCGTCGTGCTCGAGCGCGGCGCGCTGCTCACGGCCGAGCGGGCATCCCTGCAGGTCGAGGTGAAGCGGGGCCCGCAGGACCTCGTGACCGACGCCGATCGAGCCCTCGAGGCGTGGCTGTACGACGTCACCTCGGCCGCGTTCCCCCACGACGGATTCCTCGGCGAGGAGCAGGGGTGGCGACGCGGACCGACGGGCGAGCGGGACTGGGTCGTGGACCCCATCGACGGCACCGTCAACTTCGTCCACGGGCTGCCGTGGTCGTGCTGCTCGGTCGCGGCCGTCGTCTCCGGCGAACCCGTCGCCGGCCTGGTCGTCGACCTCTCCCGCCGCGAGGTCTACCTGACCGCCGGCCCCGATCGACCGAGCGAGCGCAACGGCCGCGCCGTGCGCGTCGCACCGGGCGCGGACCTGGCGGGCAGGCTCGTGCTCGTCGAGCTCCCCGCCGATCGCCCGCTCGCCGTGCTCGACGACCTCGTCGCCGAGATCCGGCGCCGAGGTGGCGCGATCCGGGTGCTCGGCGCCGGCGCGCTCGCCCTCGCCTCGGTCGCCGCAGGACAGGCGCATGCCGCCGTGCAGGTCGACCCGCACCCGTGGGATGCTGCCGCCGGGATCGCCCTCGTGCGACACGCCGGTGGCAGCGTGCTCGGGCTGTCCGCGGCCTACGAGCTCGACGGCGGCGGGCCGCTGTTCGCCGGCAACCCCGCCGTCGCCGAGCTGCTGCGCGACGCGGCGGCGCGCGGCGTCCTGGACGCGACCGCCACCGACGGCCCGCCCGCTCGTGAGCTCGCCGAGGAGCGCGGGTTCGGGGACGGGCCGGCGCGCCACCAGCAGCCCGGAGGAAGGCAGGAGAGGAGCATGCGGGCCCATGGCTGAACGCTCGCCGCTCGAGCTCGTCGATCGGTCGGGTTTCCCCCGGCCCGCCGACGGCTCCGCTCGGCCCTTCGTCTGGGCGCACCGCGGGGCGTCCGCGCTCGAGCCGGAGAACACGCTGCGCGCGTTCCTCGCGGCGGCCGACGCCGGGGCCGACGGCGTCGAGCTCGACATCCAGCTGACCCGGGACGGCGTGGCCGTCGTCGTCCACGACCCTCTCCTGTGGACCGACGGCAGCCAGCTGCACCTGCGCCACGACCGAGCTGCCGCCCTCCGCCCGCTGTGGGTGCGCGACCTCGACTGGACCGACCTCGAGCAGGCCAGCGTGCGCTGGCCCGACGGCCGCACCGAGCACCTCACGCGCTTCGAGGAGGTCCTCGAGGTGCTGCCGGGCCAGCTGTGGCTCGACGTCGAGCTGAAGGCCGGCTGGACCTACGACCCGGCGCTCGCCACCGCCTTCGTCGCCTTGGCCCGCCGTCGCTCAGGTCGCATCCTGGCGTCCTCCTTCGACCAGGTGATCCTGCGCGACGTGGCTGCGGTCGACCCGGAGATCCCGCTGCTCTCGATCCTGCATGCCCGCCCGGTCGACCTCCCCGGCGTGCTCGCCGCCGTGCCGGCCGCGATGGCCTCGATCGACCGCCCCTTCCTCGGCGCGGACGACGTCCGGCGCTGGACCGACGCGGGCGTCGAGGTGAGCATCGGCGGGTCGGAGCTCCTCGGTGACCTCGACGCCGTCCTCACCTGGCCCGTCGCCGGCGTCTTCCTCGACGACCCCCGGCTCGCCGCGCCTGCCGCACGGGCATGAGCGGCCACCCCGCCACCCCCCCACGAGCGCCGCGCGCCGTGTCGCCCTTCGACGACCCGGTCCCCGACCCGCCCTTCGTCTGGGCCCACCGAGGGGCGTCCGCGCTCGAGCCGGAGAACACCATGGCCGCGTTCCTGCGCGCCTGCGAGCTCGGGGCCGACGGCGTCGAGCTCGACGTCCAGCTCACCCGCGACGGGTGCCCGGTCGTCCTGCACGACGCCCAGCTCCACCACGACGGCCACCGCTTCCACCTGCGAGCGCCGTCGGACGGCTCGGCTCGACCCGTCTTCGTGCGGGATCTCGACTACGCGCAGCTCGTCGCCGCACCCGTCACCTTCCCCGATGGCCGGCGCGAGCCGCTCGAGCGGCTCGAGGCCGTCCTCGAAGCCCTCCCCTCGTGGATCTGGCTGGACGTCGAGGTGAAGGCCGGCTGGACCTACGACCCGCGCCTCGCGCCGGTGGTCGCTCGCTGCCTGGCTGCCCGCCCGCAGCGCTGCATCGTCTCGTCCTTCGACCACGTCGTCCTCGCCGAGCTGCACGCGCTCGCCCCCGAGGTGCCCCTCGCCGCGCTGTGCGACGCCCGCCTCGCGGACGCGGCCACCGTCCTCGGGCCCATCCCGGCGCGCCTCTGGAACCTCCGCCGGGCCTTCGTCACCGAGCGGGACGTAGTGGCGCTGCGCGCCGAGGGCATCCTCGTCAGCGTCTACGGCGAGGAGGTCCGCCTCGACCTCCACGCGCTGCGAGCCTGGCCGCTCGCGGGGGTCTTCCTCGACGACCCGCGCGAGGCCTACGGCTCGGCGCTGCCCGGAGAGCCGGCCTGAGTGACCCCGGCGACCACGGGCGACCCGGGCCTCGAGGCCAGCCTGCGCGAGCTCGGCGACGAGCTCGCGCGCCGGCTTCGCGTCGCGTTCGCTGGGCGCAAGCGCCTCGGCGTCCGCCGGAAGGCGTCGGCGCACGACCTCGTCAGCGACGCCGACCGGGAGATCGAGGCCTACGTCCGCGCCTTCGTCCACGCCCGCTACCCGGAGGACGCCTTCCTCGGGGAGGAGAGCGGCGGACAGCTCGCGAGCGGCGTGAGGCGCTGCTGGGTCGTCGACCCCGTCGACGGCACGATGAACTTCGTCCACGGCATGGCCTGGGCGGCGAGCTCCGTCGGCGTCCTCGTCGAGGGCTCGCCGCTCGCCGGCATCGTCGTCGCCCCCTTCAGCGGTGACGTCTACCTGTGCGCGGGGGCCGGCGCCGAGCTCGGCGGCGAGCCGCTGTCGGTCGCCCTCGGCGCCGACCTGCGCGGCGAGATCGTCCTCCTCGAGGTCCCCTCGGGCACCTCGCCGAGCGTCCTCGGCCCCGTGGCGGACGCGGTGATCGCCGCCGGAGGGTCGCCCCGCACGATGGGCTCCGGGGCGCTCGCCCTCGCCCTCGTCGCCTCGGGCGTCGTCCACGCCGTCGTCCACGCCGGGCCGTCCGTCTGGGACGTGGCGGCCGGCGTCGCGCTCGTCGAGCAGGCAGGGGGCACGGTCCGGTCCGCGCTCGGCCCCTACCGGCTCGGGCAGCCCGGACCGCTCGTGGCGGCCAGCGCGCCGGCTGCCGAGCTGCTCGCCGCGGCGCTCGCTCGCTGTGACCAGGTCGCTGGTCTCGACCGCTGACGCGAGCCGCCCCTCGCCCTCGGCGCCACGCGCGCGCTCACGCGCCGAGCGCGAGGTAGGCGACGGCGAGGACCACGGTGAGCGCCGTGAGCGCCCAGCCCCCCAGCGCGAGCGGCCGGGAGATCGGCCTCCCCGCCATCGCCTCGACGTCGGTAGCGGTGCGCACGAGGAAGCTGAGGCTGATCGGCGCGGTGAGGCCACCCACGACGCTCGCGACGACGAGCATCGTGATCGCCGGCACGCCGGCCGCCGAGAGGGCGACGCCGAGGCCGGCGGAGGCGGCCATGGTGGCGTAGAAGCGGCCTGCGCTGCGCGCGGGGACGGAGAGGCCCCGCCGCCAGTGGAACTGGGCGCCCGCGACGTACGCCGTCGTCGCGATGAGCACGGGCAGCGCGAGGAGCGCCGAGGCGAGCAGTCCGGCGCCGAACAGGTAGCGCGCGCCGTGGCCGACGAGCGGTGCGAGCGCGAGCGCGGCGTCCTGCGCGCTGTGCACCGTGAGCCCGCGCGCGTGGAGGCGTCCCGCGCTGACGAGGATCGACCAGATGACGAGGGCGGAGACGCCCGCGCCGCTCAGCGCGTCACGGCGGGCCTGCCGGAGGGCCGCGGCACCGGCGCGCTCGGCCAGACCGATGCTCTGCCAGACGTAGACGTAGCTCGTGACCGTCGTACCGAGGAGGGCGAGCGCAGCGCTGAGCTCGCGCCGGTCGAAGGCGAGCCGTGGCACGAAGCTCCCGGTCGCGACGCTCGCCCAGTTCGGATGCGCGACGACGGCCGCCACGAGGTAGGCGAAGAGCCCGGTCAGCGTGAGCTTGAGGACGCCCTCGACCTCGCCGAACGTGCGCGTCACGAGCAGCACGAGGAGCCCTGCCGCGAGCGGGACGACGAACCAGCGCCCAGGGATCCCGGTGAGCAGACCGAGGGCCGCCGCACCGGCCTCGAGGTCGGCTGCGATCGTCACGACGTTCGTCGCCACGACGGAGGCGAACAGGAGCGACGCCCAGCCCCGCCCGTAGCGGGCCGTCGCGACGGCCTGGAGGTCGCGGCCCGTCACGGCCCCGATCTGCGCCGCAATGAGCTGCACGATCCCGAGGGCCGGAAAGACGAGGACGGCGAGCCAGGCGAGGCGGTAGCCGGTCGTGGACCCGACGACCGAGACGGCACCCACGGTCGTCGGGTCGTTGTCCGCCGCCCCGGCGACGAGGCCCGGGCCGAGCGACGCGAGCGCGTCCCACCGCCTGGCGAGCCGCCGGTGCCCCGTCGCGACGCGTCCGCGCGCCACGGCCTTCAGCGAGGCCCGGCCCGACGCGACGGCGACGCCCCGCTCGCCCGATCGCGGCCGACGGACGCGTCGCGCGCCGCTCCGGTCGGGGAGGTCCCCGCCCCGCCCGACGATCGGCTCCCCGAGCTTCCGGCGGCCAGGCCGCCGGCGCGCCGTCGAGGTGCTGGCTCCGCCGGCCACGGCCTCGGTCCCCTGGAGGTCCTGGTCAATCGAGCGCTCTCCGTTCGCCCGCGTTCCCCGCACGCCGACCCACGGCGATGTCGGCACGCGACGAGGCCGGCGATCGAGCGCCCTTCGCCTCGCTCGCAGCCGGCTCGAGCCGACCACGCGTCCGGCCGCCATCCTCGCGCGGCTGCGGGCTCGTCGGCCCGAGCGCGACGGACCCGTCGACCGGGAAAGTCCCGAACGCATCGCGGGACCCCGCTCCCGCGCACGGAAGGGCGCGCCCGCTGCCGGCGTCGGTCCAGCGAGCGGCACGAGAACCGCTCAGCTCGGGACGGGCCGGCGCGCCAGGGCGTCGCTGTCGGGCAGCCCGAGGCGACCCTTGCCTCGTCGCACGTCGGCTCGGTAGCCTGGGCAGGTTAGCGCCGCCACGCAGCAACGGAACGATCGCATGGCGCGAGTACCTGAACGAGCCGAGCAGCAGGCCTCCACGGCGCTCGACACGGCCCGCCACCCAGCTCCAGCGCTCGCCGGCCGAGGCGCTCGTCCCGGCGCGGTCGCGTCGGCCTCCCGCGCCGTGGAGGGGCTGCGCTCGCCGGGCGCGGCGCTCGCCCTGCAGCGCGTCGCCGGCAACGCCGCCGCGTCGCGTCTCTTCGCCCCGGCCGACGAGGCGCGGGCGAGCCGGCTGCGACCCGAGGGCGTGCAGGCGCTCACGGCCACCGACACGAAGCCCCTCAAGGTGCAGCGTTCCTTCCTCGGTCTCCTGCGCCGAATGGGTCGCGCCGTGCGCGACGTGTTCAAACGTTCCTTCGGCCGTCACCCATCGACACGCGCGACCGCCCCGGGCGGGGCGCGCGGCACCGCGAGCGCGCCGCCCGCCCCGGCGGCGTCCGTCTACGGCGGCGTCCCCAGCCAGCCCGTCGCGAACGAGCAGCCGGTCGCGAACGAGGCGCAGGCGAACGACGCGCTGCAGCTCGCGGAAGCGCTGAGCGGCGAGACGGCGGGACCCGAGAAGGCCCAGCCCTCCTACCCGAACGTCCTCTCGCGCGGGCGCGAGTACAAGGGCGAGGAGCTCGGCCAGTGGCGCCGGATCGAGGAGTTCGTCGAGAACGCGAAGGCGGACCTCGCGTCGAGTCCGGCGAGGAGGCAGGAGCTCGCCCAGCGGGGCATCAACTCCCTCGGCGACTACATGCGCCTCGTCTTCGGGTGGACCCAGCAGGACGTCCAGGAGTACCTGAGCGGTGACAAACTCGTCGTCGACAAGGTCAAGGTGAAGTACCTGGCTCCCGACGAGCGCAAGGAGTTCGAGCTGCTCGGCGCGAACCCGTTCCACCAGGGATCGCAGCGCCGCGTCTTCACCACCGACGGGATGTTCTCGAAGTTCTCGGGCGAGGGCTACGGGATCTACGTGATGGACCAGCAGGGGCACCTGTACGCCGATCGCCACCGCGTCGGCCTCTTCCACCACTCGAGCTTCCTCGCCGGCGGCGACGTCGCCGCCGCGGGCGAGCTCAAGGTCTCGTCTTCGGGCGAGCTCCAGCACCTCACCTCGAAGTCGGGCCACTACCGACCGAGCCCCGCCGAGCTGTGGCAGGTCGTCGAGGAGATGCGACGTCGAGGCGTGTCGCTGCAGAGCTTCGTGGTGAGCACCTTCGACAACTTCTACGACAAGGTCCCGGCGGCGCAGTTCCACGAGCTGTGGAAGCCGCGCCAGGCCGAGCCGGAGCAGCCCGCGCCCGAGGAGCAGGAGGGCTACAACAACGGCGCCGGGCAGGGTGGGAGCCCCACCGGCAACAGGTACCAGAAGTCGCCCGCCGACAATGCGACCACCACCTCGAGCTCGTCGCCGGCGAGCGGATCCGGCCAGCGCTACTCGAGCACGCCCTCCGACCAGAATGCGCAGCGGCCGCCCGAGGAGCGGCAGGAGCAGCTCGTGCAGACGCTGCGCGCCGACGCGCCCGCGGTCGCGAGGCGAGAAGCGCTCGCGCGCGTCGGCCGAGGCGAGCCTCGCGACGACGAGGGCGGCTGAGGGTGTCAGCGGCCTCGCTCGTCGAGCGGATCCGCGCCGACCTCGTGGACTTCGGGATCAAGCTCGACGAGAGCGAGGACCCCTCGGTCCTCGCCTTCGAGGCCGGCGGCACACCAGGGACGTGGCACTGCTACGTCTGGGTCCGCGACCGCGAGTCGCAGGTCATCGTGCACGGCGTCGCGCCCTGGGCGGTCCCCGAGCCTGCCCGTGAAGCGGTCGCCCTCTACCTCACGCGGGCGAACTACGGGCTCGTCCTCGGCAACTTCGAGCTCGACCTCGACAGCGGCGAGCTGCGCTTCAAGACGAGCATCGACTTCGGTGGGGGCGACCTCGCCCTCGAGCAGGTGCGCCGGCTCGTCGCGGCGAACCTACGCGCGATGGAGCGCTACCTCCCGGGGGTGATCGAGGTGATCGACGGCGCGGAGCCCCGCCTCGCCGTGGAACGGGCCGAGCAGGCGCGCTGAGCCAGCCGGCGGGGACAGCCGCGCCCTGCCGAACGGCGCTCGCCGCCGGCATCGCCGCCTGCCGTGCCGCCGCAGCGCCAGTCGACGACCTCAGGTTCCCGGGCGCCTCGGCGGCCGGGAGAACACCTCGCGGATCATCGGCTCGAAGTGCTCGAGGGGCAGGGTGTCGTAGTCCGGATCGAACGCCTTGTTGTCCCACTCGTCGACGAAGCGCTCAGCGAGCTCGTAGTACGGGTGGTCGGCGTGCCGCCGGCGCATCATCGGGTCGAGGCCCATCCGGGCGAAGTAGTGGATCCCCTGGAAGTCCTGGTGGACCTTCACGACCCAGTAGCACTCCTCGCTGATCCACGGACGCATCATCTCGGCGGCGATCGCCGGGTGGTTGGAGTTCGAGATGGTCTTGCCGACGTCGTGGAGGACTGCGGCGACGACGAGGTCGAGCTCGGCGCCGTCACGCTCGGCCCGGGTCGCCGTCTGGAGGCAGTGCTCGAGCTGGTTCACCTCGAGTCCCTCCCGGATGGGCTCGAGCAGCCGGAGCTGGTTCAAGATGCGGTCCGGCACGAAGGTGAGGTCGTAGGCGACGAACTGGTCGAGGTAGGCCATGTACTCCGGGCTGAACTCCGCCATCGAGCGGCCCTTCGGCCCGGTGAAGGGCACCGACGGGTCGAAGGTGGCGCCGTCGGCGATGCTGGTCGCTGCTCCGGTCATCTCCTGCTCCTTTGCTCAGAACCTCTCGTCGACACCGCCGAGCGCCGTACGCCGTGCACACGCGACGGGCTGCTCCTTCGCCTCACGCCCCGGAGCCTCATCGGTCCCCCACGAAGCGGTCGGGCAGGCCGGCACGCGAACCGGTCACACGTCGACCGGGGCGCTCGTAGGGGAAGCGGCTGGCCGCCTCCTCGTCGAGGTCGACGCCGAGGCCCGGCGCGTCGGGGATCGGCAGCTCGCCGTCCACGATCTCCTCCGGTCCGAGTCGAGCGCCGATCCCGAGCGACCACCCCTCGGCGAGGGCGTAGGAGTACTCGATGCAGCGGATCGACGGGACGGTCGCGGCGAGCTGGAGGTTCGCCGCGAGCGACACCGGGCCAGCCGCGTGGTGGAGCACGACGCGCGCGCCGAAGTAGGCGGCGAGCTCCGCCATCTGGCGGGCCTCGCCGATGCCCCCGCTCGTCGAGGCGTCGGGCTGGAGGACGGAGAGCTGCCGGTGGCGCAGCGCGTCGAGCGCGTCCTCCCGGCCGAAGAGGTGCTCGCCGTAGGCGATGGCGACCGGCGAGCGCTCGGCCAGCTGCTCGATGGCGGCCCGCGCCGACTGGGGGACGGGCTCCTCGAACCAGGTCACGCCGAGGCTCGCGAGCCGGTCCGCGATCTCGAGCGCCGTGGGCAGCGTGAAGCTCTCGCTGCCGTCGACCATGAGCTCGATGGCGGGGTCGAGCAGCGCACGCAGCTCGGCGAGCGTCTCGAGGTCCGCCCGCCAGTCCGGGCCGATGCGGACCTTCGCCCTGCGCACCCCTCGCTCGAGGAGCGGGGCGAGCATCCCGGCGTGCCAGGTGGCCGAACCCTCCTCGAGGAACGGGTGAGAGGCGTAGACCTCGACGCGGTCCCGCACGCGGCCGATGATCCCGCTCACCGAGCGCCCGGTCGCCTTGCCGAGGAGGTCCCAGAGCGCGATCTCGACGCCGCTTCGTGCCTGGGTCGCCACCCACTGGTCCCCGAGACGGCGGCGCGTCGAGAGCCGCAGGCGATCGGCAAGCGGCTCGACGGCCTCGAGGACCTCGCCTTCGAGGAGCGGTGCGTACGCGTCCTCGATCACCTTCGCGACGACCCCGGCGTAGCTGCACCCGAAGCTGTCACACACCTCGCCGTAGCCGTCGAGCCCGTCCTCGGTCCTGATGCGGACGAAGCAGAACGAGAGGGGCTCGCGCTCGAAGGGGTACGTGCAGGCGATCGGCGTCACCGACGCGATCTTCGGCGCCGCCGTCATCGCAGGACGCCGGCGCTCACCGGGTCGCGACGCCCTCGGTGACGCGAAAGCTCGGCTCCGTCGCCGCCTCCACCTCGGCGAGGCCGACCCCGGGCGCGAGCTCGACGAGCTCGAGCCCGGACGGCCCCACGTCGAAGACCGCGAGGTCGGTGATGATGCGGTCGACGACACCCCTGCCCGTGAGCGGCAGCGTGCACTCGCGCACGATCTTGGGCGAGCCGTCCTTCGCGACGTGCTCCATGAGGACGACGACCCGCTTGGCGCCGTGCACGAGGTCCATCGCTCCGCCCATCCCCTTCACCATCTTCCCGGGGATGACCCAGTTCGCCAGGTCGCCCCGCTCGGAGACCTGCATGGCCCCGAGGATCGCCACGTCGATGTGGCCCCCGCGGATCATGCCGAAGGAGGTGGCCGAGTCGAAGAACGACGCGCCCGGCCGAATCGTGACCGTCTCCTTGCCCGCGTTGATGAGGTCGGGGTCCTCCTCCCCGGCGAAGGGATACGGGCCGACGCCGAGGATCCCGTTCTCCGACTGCAGCATGACGAGCATCCCGGCAGGGATGTAGTTCGCCACGAGCGTGGGGAGCCCGATCCCGAGATTGACCGACTGCCCGTCGCGCAGCTCACGCGCCGCCCGGGCGGCGAGCTCGTCCCGGCTGAGCGCCATTCAGCTTCCCCCCTCCCGCCGCGGCCGCGTCGTCCGGCGCTCGATCGGCTTCTCGGTCCCGGCCGGCACCTCGACGACCCGCTGGACGAAGATCCCCGGCAGGTGCACCTCGTCCGGGTCGATGCCACCGAGGGGCACGATCTCCTCCGCCTCGGCGATCGTCACGCGGCCGGCCATCGCGCACAGGGGGTTGAAGTTGCGCGCCGACTCGTGGAACACGAGGTTCCCGAAGGTATCGGCGCGCGCCGCGCGCACGAGCGCGAAGTCGCAGACGATCGCCTCCTCGAGGACGTAGCGACGGCCACCGAACTCGCGGACCTCCTTCGGGGGCGACGCGACGGCGACCGAGCCGTCCGGCGCGTAGCGCCACGGCAGCCCCCCCTCCGCGACTGCGGTGCCAACCCCCGTCGCGGTGTAGAAGGCCGGGATCCCGCAGCCCCCGGCGCGCAGGCGCTCCGCGAGCGTCCCCTGCGGCACGAGCTCGAGCTCCAGCTCCCCGGCGAGGTACTGACGGGCGAACTCGGCGTTCTCCCCGATGTACGAGCTCGTCATCCTCGCGATCTGCTTGCTGGCGAGCAGGAGGCCGAGGCCGTGCTCGTCGGTGCCGCAGTTGTTCGAGACGACCGACAGCCCGTCGACGCCCGAGGAGCGCAGCGCCTCGATGAGGACGGTCGGCACGCCGCACAGCCCGAAGCCGCCGACGGCGAGCGAGGCACCGGAGGGCACGTCGGCGATGGCGCTCGCCGCGTCCGGGAAGACCTTCCCGCCAGCGGTCGATGACGTCCCTCCAGCGCTCATGCCACCCCTCTCGTGAACGGCTGCGCCAGCGCGCGCGGGGCTCGGTAGGACTTGGCGAGGAAGATCATCGCGCCGAGCGCCGCGAGGTACGGCAGCGCGAGCAGCAGCTCGCCGTTCAGCGACCGCCCGAGCGCCGGGAGCACGAGACCCATCGCCTGCGCGGCCCCGAAGAGCAGGCACCCGAGGATCGTGCCGCGCATAGTCCAGCCACCGAAGATGACCGCCGCAATGACGACGAAGCCGATCCCGGCGGTCATGTCCTCCGTGAACTGGCCGACCTCGCACAGCGAGAGGAACGCTCCGCCGAGGCCTGACAGCGCGCCGCACAGGTACAGCGCCTGGCGGCGGCGCTTGTTCACCTGCACGCCCGTCGCGTCCGCGGCAGCCGGGTTCTCGCCACTGGCGCGCACCTCGAGGCCCCACTGGCTGCGCTCGAGGAGCCACCAGGCGAGGGGCACGATGGCGAAGAGGAGGTAGAAGGGCCAGGCCTGGTCGAAGATCGACGGGCCGACCGCGGGGATGGCGCCGAGGAGCGGGACCCTCGTCTGCGCGATCTGGTGCGGGGCGAGCTGGTGGGCGGTGACGAAGTAGTCCGTGAGGCCGAGCAGCAACGCGTCCAGGGTGAGACCGACGACGAAGGTGTTCGCGGCGAGCCGGTGGCTGAAGTTCGCGTGGACGAACGCGACGACGAAGCCGGCGAAGATGCCGAGCGGCAGGCCGATCGCCGCCGAGCCCCCGACCTCGGCGCCGAGCATGCCGAAGTAGGCGCCCGCGAGCATCATGGCCTCGATCGAGATGTTCAGCGTGCCGGCCCGCTCGGCGACGTACTCCCCGGTGGCTGCGAACAGGAGCGGGGCCGTCGTCTTTGCGATCCCGGTGAGGATGATCGTCAGGTCGACGACGCTCATCGCCCTGCCTCCGGCGTGCCAGGGCCCGGCGCCGTCACGCCGCCGCCTTCAGCACGAGGGCGCGCGCGGCGCGCAGCCGACGGGCCCACTCCCGGCGCTCGAGGTAGACCGGCGGGAAGACGGCCGCCAGGACGAGCAGGCCCTCGAGCACCTGCGCGAGGTAGAAGGGGACGCCGGTGGACAGCAGGAAGCTCCCGCCGGTCCGGATCATGCCGAAGAAGAAGGACACCGGCAGCAGTGCCCACGGCTGGTCGCGCACGACGAGGGCGCACAGCAGGCCGTCGTTGCCGAAGTTGTTGTCGAAGCCCGGCTGGATCCGGTAGACGCTGCCGGTCAGCAGGACGCCGCCGGCGAACCCTGCGAGGGCGCCCGAGAGGATCAAGGCGCCCGCCGCGATGAGGCCGACGCGCACCCCGAAGCGGCGCGACGCGACCGGGTTCGCGCCGACCATGCGCAGGCGCAGGCCCCAGGGGCTGCGCGAGAGCAGGACGGCGAAGAGCGCGACGAGCGCCACGGCGATCGGCAGGCCGAGGCCGACCCCGAAGTTCGGGTACTGCCCCGGGTGCGGCAGCCGGACCGACGCCGGGATGAGCGCGGACTGGGGCAGCCCGCCGGCCTGGCCACCCGGGGGCGTCGGCTCCTGGAGGATCGACTGGGTGCTCACCGCGTAGCCGAGCGCCTGGATGGCGACGTAGTTGAGCAGCAGCGTCGAGATGACGACGTCGATGTTGCGCCACAGCCGCAGCAGGGCTCCGATGCCCGCCCAGATCGCCCCGCCCGCCACCGAGGCGGCGAGCGTGGCGAGGAGCACGAGCGGGCCGGGCCCGTGCAGGTGCAGCGCCACGAGCGTGGCGACGCTCGCGCCCATGAGCAGCTGGCCCGTCTGGCCGATGTTGAACATCCCGGCGCGCACGGTGATGAGGCTGCCGAGGGCGACGATGAGCACCGGGACCGCCGAGTCGAGCGTCTGGCCGACCGCCCCGAAGGTGCCGATGCTCCCCGTGTAGATCGCACTGAAGACGCTCGCGAGCGACCCGCCCACGATCTCGACGAGGGCCCCGGTGACGAGGAGCGCCACGATGATGGCGAGGACGTAGAGCAGCACGAGCTGGCCGACGGCCGCCGCGCGGGACTGCTCCACCTCGCCTGGCGGCGCCGCGAGCAGGCCGCGCAGGCGCGTCACGACGGCGCTCATGCCTGGCGTCCGCCCATCAGCAGGCCGAGGCGCTCGACGTTCACCTCGTCGCGGCGCATCTCGCCGACGATGCTGCCACGGTAGAGGACGACGATCCGGTGCGCGATGGCGAGGATCTCGTCGAGCTCGGTCGACACGAGCAGGATCCCCACGCCCGCCGCTGCCGCCTTGCGGAGCTGCTCGCTCATGTACTCGACCGCGCCGACGTCGAGGCCCCGCGTCGGCTGCACCGCGACGAGGCAGGTCGGCCCGCGGGCGAGCTCGCGCGCGACGACGACCCGCTGCTGGTTGCCGCCGGACAGCGCGGACATCGGGGTCGTCGGCGAGGGCGTCGAGATGTCGAAGGCTTCGATGAGCTCGACGGCACGCCGCAGGATCGCCTTGCGGTCGAGGAAGATCTTCGAGCTCGTGAAGGCGCCGAGGTCGGACACGACGAGGTTCTCGGCCACCGACAGCTGGAGCACGCAGCCGGAACGGTGCCGGTCCTCCGGGATCACGCCGACGCCCGCCGCGAGGAGCGCCCGCGGCGAGGTGGCGCCGATCGCCTCCCCGTCGACCTCGATCCGCCCGCGCGTCACGCGCGCCAGGCCGCTCAGCAGGTCACCGATCGCGGCCTGGCCGTTGCCCTCGACGCCCGCGACCCCGACGATCTCGCCGTGGCCCACCTCGAGGGAGAGGCCGTCGAGCAGCATCCGGCCGTCCGGGGCGCGCACCTCGACGTCGACGATGCGCAGCGCCGGCGCCCGTCCGGTCGCGACCCGCGCAGTACCGGGGCTGGCGGGCGCGCCCGGCGACGGGTCGGCGCTCTCCTCGGCGGCGAGCACCTCGTCGCGCAGGCCGACCGCGGCCATCTCGGCCTGGAGGAGGACGTCGCGCCCGACCATGGCGCGAGCCAGGCGGTGCGCGTCCGCCTCGCTCGTCGCCATCGACTCGACCACCGAGCCGTCGCGCATGATCGTCACGCGGTCCGTCGCCTGGAGGATCTCGTCGAGCTTGTGGCTGATGAGGATGACGGCGCGCTGGTCGCGCAGCACGACCTCCCGCAGCACGCCGAACAGCTCGCGCGACTCGCTCGCCGAGAGCACCGACGTCGGCTCGTCGAGGATGAGGACGTCGGGGTCGAGGCTCAGGCACTTGATCACCTCGACGCGCTGGCGCTGCCCGACCGTCAGGTCCTCGACGCGCGCCTCCGGATCCGCCTCGAGCCCGTAGCGCCGGCCGATCTCCCCGACCACCCGCACCGCCTGGCGCCTCGACAGCTTGCCCCGGTGCGCGAGCGCGACGTTCTCCCACACCTTCAGCCGCTCGATCAGGCTGAAGTGCTGCTGGGCCATCGCGAGGCCGAGGGCCGCCGCGTGGACGGGGTCCTTCACGACGATCGGGCGGCCGGCGAGGCGCACCTCCCCGCCGTCCGCGGGGATGAGCCCGATCAGGACCTTCATGAGCGTCGACTTGCCGGCCCCGTTCTCGCCGAGCAGGCCGTGGATCTCGCCGCGCTCGACGCTCAGGCTGACGTTCCGGCAGGCGACGACCGAGCCGAAGCGCTTCGTCACCCCGCGCAGCTCGACCGCCGGGGCGTGCCCTCCTGACCTGGTCGCGCCGGCAGCGGGCCCGCCGGTGGCGCCGTCGACCGAAGGTTCAATCCGAATGGCCAAAACCTACCTGCCAGAGCATCGGTCCACGAGAGGGCCGGCCCCGGCGGCGCCCCGAAGGGCGCCGCCGGGGCCGGGCAACCTCCCCGCTACGGCTGGGGCGTCGCGTTGATGATCGCGGTCGGGTCGAGCTTGCCCTGCGCGATCCGCTTCATCAGGGCGTCGAGGGTCTTGTTGCTCATGATCCCGCTCGGCTGGCAGAAGTACACGGTCGGAACCTTCGACACGCCGAGCTTGAAGTTGTGCACGATGCCGACCCGGAACTTGCCCTGGGCGAACTGCGCGAGCGCGACCTTCAGGTAGTAGCCGGGCCAGTAGACCTGCGAGATCGCGAACCTCGGGTTCTTCATGTTGCACAGCGCGCCGCCGTCGCTCATGAGCGCCGCCCCGTGGGCCGCGGCGTAGCGCGCCGCCGGGAAGAGGGCGCCGCCGAGGTAGGGGAAGATGAGCTTCACGCCCTTGGCGAGCATCGCCTGGACGGCGGTGATCGCCGGGCCCGAGGCGTTGAAGTCACCCGTGTAGGCCGTGAGCAGCTTCGCGCTCGGGAGCGCGGCGCGCATGCCGGCGTAGTAGCCGCGCGCGGGACGCTCGGTGAACGAGAGGGCCGGCCCTGCGATGTAGCCCGCCGTCGTCTGGTGGTGCGCCTTCAGCCACAGCCCCATGGCGTAGCCGGTCACGAACGACTGCGGGTCCTCGAGGTCCTGCGCCATGTAGTAGTAGGGCGACGGCTGCATCGTCCCGGCGCTCGCGTACACCCAGACGGGGATCCGCCGGCACGCCGAGGAGCTGGCAGCGGGCCCCGCGGCGGCGAGCTCGCTCTCGCCGATCACGAGCAGGTCGATGTGCTGACGGCACATGTTGACGGCCGCCTGCAGCGCCTGGCCCGGGTTGACGAGGCTCTGGATGATCGGCTTGTGCCAGTGGTACTTCTTCACGTAGGCGTCGATCTGCTCGACCTCGCTCTCGTAGTAGCCGTGGTCGGTGATGTCGCCCGCCGTGATGAGGCCGATAACGACCTTGCCGTCCCGGTTGACGTCGGGCTCGTGCGGCGGCAGGTACCCAATCCTCGGGTTCCCCGGCCACCCCCACGGGTTGTCCAGGAAGTGCCGCGCGCGCGCGCCGGACTGCGCGGACGCGACGGACGTGCCGGCGAGCGTCCCGGCCATGCCGAGCGCCCCGGCGAGGCAGGCCGTGACGGCCAGCCGCCGACTCCATCGAAGCTGCATTGCGTGCCCCTCCCCTTTCGTTGTCCAGCCGGCCACAGGCCCCCCCGCGCCGGCGACTCGCGTGGCTCGCGGCGGGTCCCATCGCCCCCCAGCCTGCCAGCGGCGTCGCTACAAGCTAAGCGGAAGCGGCCATCTCTGTCAACGATGGCGGGACGCCATCATGAGAAATGGAACGCGCTTCGCCGCGGGGCGTCCGCCGGCGATTGTGGCAGCAACGTCCCGCTCGCGCCGGGCGGGCCGCTGGAGCGATCAGCGCAGGCCGACCTGCTCCTCGAAGTCGACCCCGTCGCGGTAGTCGACGCGGTGCGCGATCAGGCCGTCGCGCACCGTGAAGCGGAAGACGCCGCGGATGCGGAAGGGACGGCGCGTCCCGGCGACGGCGTAGCGCGCCGACATCGCGTAGGCGACGACGACCCGCTCCCCCTCGGCGACGACGTCCTCGACCTCGTAGTGCAGGTCCGCCATCGACTCGAAGAAGCCCGGGAGGCGCCGCCGGTACTCCTCGCGCCCTCGAAGGCTCGTCCCGCGCGCGCTGACGTGCTCGTTGAAGAAGTCCTCGGCGACGTGCGCGCAGACGGCGCCCGGGTCGTGGGCGTTGAGGGCCGCGAGGTAGCTCACGACGACCGAACGGGGCTCCTCGGACATCCCCTCCTCCTCTGCCAGGTTCACCGGTGCGGCCAGCGCGGCCGCGCCGCGAGGCCGGCGCGCGCGAGCACCTGGCGTGCCGCCTCGCCCGCCCGCGCGTAGAGGCGCTCCTCGTCGACGCTCGTCAGCCGGTAGCCCTCGACGACCTTGCGCCCGTCGACGAACACCGTGTGGACGCTGCGTCCGTCGACCGAGTAGACGAGCTGGCGCGCCACGTCGTGCAGCGGCGTCCACTCCGGCCGGTCCCGGTCGTGGAGCACGAGGTCCGCCTTCTTGCCGACCTCGATCGAGCCGATCTCGTCCTCGGCCAGCATGGCGCGTGCCCCGTTGAGGGTCGCCATCTCGAGCACCTGCTCGGCGGGGAAGACGGACGGGTCGCGCCGGGCGTCCTTGAAGAGGCCGGCGACGAGGTACGCGGCGCGGTAGCCGTCCGCGTAGTTCGACGCGTTCGCGCCGTCGGTGCCGATGCACACGTTGGCGCCGGCAGCGGCCATCTCGGGCATGCGGCCGCACCGGCTCACCCCGTAGGCGACCTTGAGCGCGGTCGTCGGGCAGTGCGCGACGCTGCAGCGCCGCGCGCCGAGCAGGGCGACCTCCTCGTCGTCGACGTGCACGAGGTGGACGAGGAGGGTGTCGGGGCCGAGCACGCCGAGGCGGTCGAGGTGGACGACCGGCCGCTCGCCGTAGCGTGCGAGGAACCACTGCGGGTCCGAGGGCGCGGGCGACAGGTGGAAGTTGATGCCCGCGCCGTAGCGGTCGGCGAGCTCGCGCGCGGCGCGCCACAGCTCGTCGCTCGCGGTCGAGTGGCCGACCAGCATGACCCAGCCCTTGATGCGGCCCTCGTCGTGGCTGCCGTGGCGCACGAGCACCTCCTCGAGCGCCGCGATGGCTTGGTCGGTGCTGAGGCGAAAGCGCGCCGGCTCGGCGGGCAGGTCCCACACGCGGCGGCCGACCCGGGCGCGGATGCCCACCTGCGAGAGCGCCTCCACCACGGCGTCGAGGTGCCACCCCGTCGCTGCCTCGACGAAGCTCGTCGTGCCCGACCGGAGCAGCTCGGCCGCGCCGAGCTGCGCGGCGAGCAGCTCGTCCTCCTCCCGGTACGCCGCCGCGAGCGGGCTCAGCCAGTGGAAGACGTTCTCCTCGAACGCGGTGTCGTCGGGGACGACGCCTCGCGTCAACGGCTCAGTCGACACGTGCAGGTGCGCGTTCACGAGCCCCGGGACCACGACGAAGCGCCGGCCGTCGACACGCGCTCGCGCCTCGAAGCGCCGGGCGAGGTCGGACGCCTTCCCCACCGCGACGATGCGCGTCCCGGCGATCGCCACGCTCGCGTCGACGAGGACCTCGCGCGCCGCGTTCATCGTCACGACGAGCGCACCCTCGATGAGCGTGTCGACGCGCTCGCGCACCGGAGCGGCGGGCTCGCTCACGGGACGAGCACGACCTTGCCGAACACCTCCCCGCTCTCGAGCCGGACGTGCGCGTCGGCAGCGGCCGCGAGCTCGAAGACGCTGTCGATGACCGAGCGGAAGCCGGACCGCCAGCACTCCTCGAGCATCGGCCCGAAGTCCGCGTGCGACTGCACCTTCGCGCCGAGGATCTCGATCCCGAGGTGGTAGACGGTCGGGAGCCGCAGGCGGACCTCGGCGCCGGTCGTCGTGCCGCACACGACGAGTCGGCCCTCCCGGCGCAGCGAGCGCAGCGACAGCTCGAAGACCGCCGGCCCGACGTGGTTGAAGACGACGTCGGCGCCGCCGCCGGTCGCCTCGAGCACCGCCTCGGCCGCGTCCGGACGCGTCTCGTCGATGCCCACGTCGGCCCCGAGCTCGAGCGCTCGCGCGAGCTTCGCCGGCGAGCGCGACGTCACGATGACGCGCGCCCCGAGGTGCTTCGCGATCTGGATGGCGAGCACGCTCACGGCGCTCCCCGCCCCGTGGATGACGACCTGCTCGCCCGGTCGCAGGCGCGCCGTGCCGACGAGACTGCGCCAGGCGGTGACGCAGGCGGTGGGGACGGCCGCCGCCTCGACGTCGCCGACCCCCTCCGGGATGGGGAAGACGTGGCTCCCGGGCACCGCGCAGCGCTCGGCGTAGCCGCCGGGGCGGTTGCCGCCGATCGTCGTCGGGTTGGCGCAGGCCCGGTCGTCGCCCGCCCGGCAGGCGGCGCAGGCGCCGCACGCCACGCCGGCCTTCACGACGACGCGCCGGCCCACGAGCGCGGGGTCGACGCCGTCGCCCACCTCCACCACCTCACCGGCGATGTCCATGCCGGGGATGTGCGGCAGGCGGAAGCCCGGGAGCAGCGGCGGCCCCTCGCGCTGGAGGAGGTCCAGGCGGTTCACGCCCGCCGCGCGCACCTCGACGACCACCTCGCCCGGGCGCGGCACGGGATCGGCGAGGTCGACGAGCTCGAGCACCTCCGGACCACCGTGGACAGCGTGCTGGACCGCCTTCACGGCGCCCGCCACCTGCCACGCGCGCCAGCGCCTCGCACCCGGCTCTCCGTCACGGCCGCCCTCCCTGCTCCCGGTCCCAGGCTATCCTCTCGCGTTCCAAGATATTGTCTCGCATCGCGAACGCACGTACGCTGGCGGCGCGCCGGGGAGGGAACGTGAGCGAGCACCCGGACCTCATCATCGTCAACGGGCGCCTCGTCACGATGAACGCGCGTCGCGAGGTGCTCGTGGACGGCGCGATCGCCATCGCCGGCGAGCGCATCGCGGCGGTGGGCGGGACGTCGGAGCTGCGCAGCCGCTTCCCCGGCACCCGCGAGCTCGACGTCGGCGGGGGCGTCGTGCTGCCCGGCTTCGTCAACGCCCACCAGCACGTGACCGGCGGACCGCTCACCTGGAGCTGCATCCCCGACGACCTACGGCCCGGCCAGTCGATCTTCGAGTGGGCCGTGCCGCTGCACGACGCGGAGCGACCCGAGGACGAGGAGCTCTCGGCCACCCTCGTGGCCGCCCAGAGCCTGCGCAACGGGGTGACGACCCTCGTCGAGCCCGGGACGGTCGGCGCCCCCGGCCCCGTCGCGCGCGGCCTGGCGGCCGCCGGGATCCGCGCCACGGTCGGGATCTGGGGCTGGGACATCGAGCAGGGACCGTTCGCCGCGCCGGCCGCCGAGGTGCTCGACCGCATCCGTGACGTCCTCCTCGCCTACCCCGCGGGCGGCACGATCGAGGGGTGGGTGACGATCATCGGCCACAGCCTCGCCTCCGACGAGCTGCTCGTCGGCGCCGCCGAGCTCGCCCGGGACTTCGGCGTCCACATGACGATGCACCTCTCGCCGACCTCGTCGGACCCCGAGGTCTACCTCGAGCGGACGGGCAAGCGACCGGCCGTCCACCTGCGCGACCTCGGCGTGCTCGGCCCCCACCTGCTCCTCGGCCACGCCGTGTGGCTCGACGACGCCGAGGTCGAAGCGATCCTCGCCTCGAGGACGGCCGTCGCCTACTGCCCCTGGGCCTACCTGCGCCTCGGCCAGGGCGTCGCCCGCAACACCCGCCATGCGGAGCTGTTCCGCGCCGGTGGGCGCGTCGCCCTCGGCTGCGACTCCGTGAACGCCGGCGACGCGCCCGACATCCTGCGGACGGCGGCGCTCGCGGCGGGCCTCGCCAAGGACCAGCGCGTCGACGCCACCTGGTTCGGGGCGCACGAGGCGCTCGAGATGGCGACGATCGCCGGGGCGGAGGCGATCGGCATGGCCGAGCGCATCGGCTCCCTCGAGGCCGGCAAGCTCGCTGACCTCGTCGTCCTCGACGCCGCTGGACCGCAGTGGGCTGCCGAGGGCGACCCGGCCCTCAAGCTCGTCTGGTCGAGCGACGGCCGCGACGTCCGCCACGTCTTCGTCGCCGGCCGTCAGGTCGTGCGCGACGGACAGCTCCTCACGCTCGACGAGGCGGCGCTGCGCGCCGAGGTCGCCGAGGCCTCCCGGGCCCTGCTCGCCCGGGCCGGCCTCACGCCCCCGGTGCGCTGGCCGGTGCTGCGCGGTGGCTGACGGCGCCACGCTCCGGGACGAGGCGCGAGGCGACCTCCTCGGCGAGCAGCTCCAGGTGGCCGAGGTCGGAGAGGTCGAGGACCTGCAGGTAGGCGAGCTGCGCGCCGGCATCGGCGTAGGCGGCGAGCGCGTCCGCGACCGTCGCAGGCGTCCCCACGAGGGCGTGGTCGCGCAGCACCTCGAGGGCCGGCCCCATCCGCTCGCGGCGAGCCGCGAGCTCCGCTCGGCTCCGCCCGCAGCAGACGGTGAGCGCCACGGAGAACACCGGCGGGCTCGGCCGGCCGGCGCGCGCGCACGCCTCGCGCACCCGCTCGACCTGCGCGGCGTACTCGGCGACCGACGGGAAGGCGACGTTGAACTCGTCCGCGTAGCGCGCCGCGAGCGCCGGGGTGCGGCGAGCGCCGTGGCCGCCGATGATGATCGGCGGGTGCGGCCGCTGCGCTGGGCGCGCGAGCGCGGGGTTCGCCTCGAGCCGGTAGTGCCTGCCCGCGAAGGAGAAGCGCTCGCCCTCCGGTGTGCGCCACAGCCCGGTGAGCACGGCGAGCTGCTCCTCGAGGCGCTCGAAGCGCTCGGCGAGGCTCGGGAAGGGCACGCCGAACGCCACGTGCTCGGCCGCGTACCAGCCCGTGCCGAGCCCGAGCTCGACGCGCCCGCCGCTCATCGCATCGACCTGTGCCACCGCCACGGCGAGCGGACCGGGGTGGCGGAAGGTCGCCGCGCCGACGAGGGTGCCGAGCCGGATGCGTTCGGTCTCGCGGGCCAGGCCCGCGAGGGTGATCCACGCGTCCGTCGGCCCCGGCCTGCCGTCGCCGGCGAAGTGCAGCAGGTGGTCCGAGGTGAAGAAGCCCTCGAACCCGCAGCGCTCCGCCGCGCGCGCCGCGGCGAGCAGGTCCTCGTAGGTCGCTCCCTGCTGGGGCTCGACGGAGATCCGCGTCCGCACCGATCCCTTCTATCATGGCTGCCTGGTCCTCGCGGAGGATCGTCCATCCGCCGGGGAGGCGGCCGGAGGCCACGAGCTGTCCGGCACGGGAGACCATGACGAGCGAGCCGAGCGAAGAGCGCGCCGAGGGCTTCGTCGGGCCGCTTCGCGCGGAGATGACGCCGACCATCCAGTCCGTCGAGCGCGCCGCGCGGATCCTCAACTTCTTCACCGTGAGCCGGCCTCGCCTCAGCCTCACCGAGATCACGGCGCGCCTCGGGATGAGCAAGGCGACGGCGCACCGCTACGCCATGGCGCTCCGCCAGGTCAACCTGCTGCGCTACGACCCTGCGGCCGCGGAGTACACCCTCGGCCCCCAGGTGCTCGTGCTCGCCGCCGCGGCGCGCGCCGGACTGCCGATCATCGGCATCGCGGGCCCGATCATGGAGGAGCTCGTGCGCGAGGTCAACGAGACCGTCGTGCTCAGCGTGTGGGAGGGCGAGGCTCCCGTCGTCGTGCGCGTCGACGACGGGACCGAGCGGATCATCCGGGTGAGCGTGCGCGCCGGCTCGCGCCTGTCCCCGTTCGAGTCGGCTCAGGGCCGGGTGTTCTGCGCCTTCCTGCCGGAGGGCTCGGTCGCCGGGCTCGAGGACGAGCTCGCCCGCTCGCCGCGCCTCAAGAGCGACCTCGACGCGATCCGCGAGACCGGCCTCGCCGTCAACTTCCCCAACGTGCACGGCGTCCGCACGATCGCGGCGCCCGTCTTCGGCGCCTCGCGCATCGTCGCCGTCGTCGCGCTCGTCGGCACCACGGCGACACTGTCCGACGACCTCGCCTCGCCGGCCGCGAAGGCCCTGCAGCGCGCCGCGAAGAAGCTCAGCGAGCTGCACGGGATGGAGCAGGCAGCCGGCGAGGTGGTCGAGCTCGGGCGCGCGGCCGCGGGCGGCCGGACGGACGTGGACAGGGACGTCGACAGGAGGTGAGGTGACGATGCGCTACCGGACGCTCGGGCGCACCGGGATGCAGGTGAGCACCCTGTGCCTCGGTACGATGATGTTCGGCGCCTGGGGCAACCCCGACGAGGCGGCGTGCCGGCGCATCGTCGACCTCGCCCTCGACGCGGGCATCAACTTCGTCGACACCGCCGACGTCTACGACCGCGGCGTCTCCGAGGAGATCGTCGGGCGCGCCCTCGAGGGCCGGCGCGACCGGGTCGTGCTGACGACGAAGGTCTTCAACCCGATGGGCGAGGACCCGAACGAGCGGGGCGCCTCGCGCCGCTGGATCGTCGCCGAGGTCGAGGCGAGCCTGCGCCGTCTGCGGACCGACTGGATCGACTGCTACCTCGTCCACCGGCCCGACCCCGCGACCGACCTCGACGAGACGCTCGGCGCGATGAGCGACCTCGTCCACGCCGGCAAGGTCCGGGCCATCGGGTGCTCGACCTTCCCCGCCGAGCTGCTCGTCGAGGCCGACTTCGTCGCACGCGCCCGGGGCCGGGAGCGCTTCGCCGTCGAGCAGCCCCCGTACTCGATCTTCGCCCGCGGCATCGAGGGGCACGTCCTGCCCACCGCCCAGCGCCTCGGGCTGGGGGTCATGGTGTGGGCGCCCCTCAATGGGGGATGGCTCTCCGGCAAGTACCGGCGAGGCCGCGACGTGGCGCCGGACGCCCGGGCGGTGCGCGAGGCCGAGCACTTCGACTGGGGCAGGCCCGAGGCGGAGGTCAAGCTCTCCCTCGTCGAGCAGCTCGAGAAGCTCGCCGCGGAGGCGGGCTGCTCGCTCGCGCACCTCGCGCTCGCCTTCGTGCTCGAGCACCCCGCCGTCACGTCGGCGATCATCGGGCCGCGCACGCCCGAGCAGCTCACCTCCCTGCTCGGGGCCGAGGAGGTCGTGCTCCCCGACGCGGTGCTCGACCGCATCGACGAGCTCGTGGCGCCGGGCACCGACGTCAACCCGATGAACGCCGGCTACGTCCCCCCCGCGCTCGTCGAGCCCTCCCTGCGCCGCCGGCGCGCCGGGCCGGCACGCTGAGGCCGGCGCGCACGGCGCGCCGCTTCAGTCCTCGACGGTGACGATCACCCGGCCGTCGATCGCGGGGCGGAAGCGCTCGGCGACGAACGCCTCGTGGGTGTCGCTGTTCAGGTACTCGAGCAGCTCCGCCTCGGTGTCGAACTCGACGACGAGCGCGTGGGTGTAGGTGCGGTCGCGCTGGGAGATGTTCTCCCCGACGTAGAAGCGGCGCATCGCCGGGTAGCGCTCGGGGAAGGTCGCTAGCTCGTCGAGGACTGCCTGGCGGGCGGCTGCCGGAAGGTCCGGCGCGAACCGGAACGCGACGAGGTGCCGGATCACGGTCCCTCCCTCCTCCCCCCGGCCCGCAGCTGCGCCCCTGCGGCGAGCAGGGCCTCTCGGAGCAGCTGGAGGTCCGAGCCGTACACGACGTAGCGCGCGCCCTGCTCGACGAGCGCGCCGTAGCCGGCGGGACCGCCCGCGAAGCCACCGAAGCCGACGCCGGCCAGCGCCGCTGCCTCGGCGATCTCGGCGATGCGGGCGGCGACACGGGGGTGGTCGACGGCGCCTGGCTCCCCGAGGTCCACGGAGAGGTCCGTCGTCCCGACGAAGGCGACGTCGAGGCCGGCGACGATGTCCCCGAGCGGGTCGTCGGTCGTCGCCGTCTCGATCTGGCCGATGAGCAGCGGCGGGTCCTTGCGCTGCTCGGCGAGGTACTCGCCGAGCGCGACGCGCCCGTAGCCCGCCGCGAGGTGCGCGCTCGAGACGCTCCGGGTCCCCTCGGGGGCGTAGCGCAGGGCGGCGCGCAGCGCCTCGACCTGCGCGACCCGCCGCACGCTCGAGAGCTGCACCCCGGCAGCGCCCGCCTCGAGGAGGCGGTTGACGAGGCCCGCGTCCACGCTCGGCACCCGTGCCAGCGCCGCCAGGCCGAGCGCCGTGGCGTGCCGGATGAGCCGGCTCGCCGCAGCGTCGTCGATCTGGCTGTGCTCGAGGTCGACGACGACCGCGTCGAAGCCGGCGGCCGCGACGAGGTCGACCGACTCGAGGCTCTCGAGCTTGCAGAAGGTGGCGACGACCCGCTCGCCGGCGCGCACACGCGCGCGGAAGGCGAGGCCGCTCATCTCGGCGCGAGCCGGATCGTGACCGCCTTCTCCTGGGTGTACTCGAGGACGGCGTTGTAGCCGCCGCCGTGGTTGAAGCCGCTCTCCTTGGCCACGTTGAACGGTAGGCCGAGGATGTTCGAGTTGGCGAACTCGTTGATCGACACCTGGCCGGAGCGCACCTCGCGAGCGACGCGAAGCGCCCGGGAGAGGTCGTTCGTCCACACCGAGACGAGCAGCCCGTAGGGAGCGGCGTCGACGAGGCGCAGGGCCTCGTCCGTCGTCGCGAACGGCTGGGCGGCGAGCACCGGACCGAAGATCTCCTCCCTCGCGATGCGCATCGACGAGTCGACGCGGTCGAACAGCGTCGGGCGCACGAACCAGCCGCGCTCGAGCTCGGGGCCGGTCGCCGGTCCGCCGCCCGTGACGAGGCGCGCCCCCTCGGCCAGTCCCGACTCGATGTAGCCGAGCACCCGCTCGTACTGCGCCTCGTTGATGAGCGGCCCCATGTCGAGGTCCTCGTGCCAGGGGCCGAGGCGAAGCTTGTCCATCGTCGCCGCGACGCGCTCGACGACCTCGTCGTAGACCGAGGCCTCGACGAGGAGCCGGGACCCCGCGTAGCAGTTCTGGCCGGCGTTCTCCGTGATCGACTCGACGATGACCGGCACCGCCTCGTCGAGGTCCGCGTCCGCGAACACGACGTTCGGGGACTTGCCGCCGAGCTCGAGGCGAACCGGCTTCAAGTTCTCCGCCGCCGCCCGCATCACCGAGCGTCCGGTCACCGTCGAGCCGACGAAGGAGATGTGGTCGACGTCCGGGTGCGACGTGAGCGCGATGCCTGCCTCGGCGCCGAGCCCGCTCACGACGTTCAGCACGCCGGGCGGCATCCCCGCCTCGACGGCGAGCCGGGCGAGGGCGAGCGCGACCAGCGGGGCGTTCTCCGACGGCTTCACGACGACCGTGTTCCCGCAGGCGAGCGCCGGCGCCGTGCCCGAGCAGAGCATGATCGCCGGCACGTTCCAGGCGATGACGAGGGCACACACGCCCCACGGGTCGCGCCAGGTGAGGCCGGTGTGGTCCGGCGAGCGCGAGGGCAGCGTCGCCCCCATGACCTTGTCGGCGAGGCCCGCCCCGTACTCGAGGTTCCCCCGCGCGATCTGGATGTTGAGGCGGCCCGCCGACAGCGGCTTGCCGACGTCGCGTGCCTCGATGCGCGCCAGCTCCTCGGCGTGCTCGCCGATGAGCTCGGCCCAGCGCCGCAGGATGGCGCCGCGCTCGGCCGGCGAGCGACGGGCCCAGGCCGGGAAGGCGGCCCGCGCCGCCGCCACCGCCGCGTCCACGTCGCGTGCGGAGGCACGCGCGACGTCGGCGATCGGCTCCCGTGTCGCCGGGTCCAGGTCGACGAAGGTCCCGCCACCCTCCGGCGCCCGCCACTCCCCGGCGACCAGGATGCGGTCGCCGGCAACCTCGAGGGAAATGCTCATGGCCGATTCTTGAACCGACTGGTCCCAGATGTCAAGATCGCGTCATGCAATGCGAAGCGCCTGCCCAGCCGTGACGCACGCCCGCGCCGCCGTGCTGCGGACCCCGGGAGGCCCGCTCGCCCTCGAGGAGATCGAGATCGAGGACCCTCGGCCCGACGAGGTCCTCGTCCGGCTCGTGAGCGTCGGCATCTGCCGCACGGACACCCACGCCCTGCGCGAGGTGGCGCCGCCGGCCGTCCTCGGGCACGAGGGCGCCGGCGTCGTCGAGCGGACCGGTGCGAACGTCACCAAGGTCCACGTCGGCCAGCCGGTGGCGCTCACCTTCCACTCCTGCGGGACCTGCCCCCGCTGTCTGCGCGGCCAGGTCGCCTACTGCGACCGCTTCCTCCCCCTCAACTTCTCCGGCCGTCGACCGGACGGCTCGAGCGCGCTCTCGGCGAACGGCGAGGCGATCGCCGGCCACTTCCTCGGCCAGTCGAGCTTCGCGACCCACGCGCTCGCGCACGAGCGCAGCGTGGTGCCGCTCCCCGACGACGTGGACCTGCGCCCGATCGGGCCGTTCGGCTGCGGCTTCCAGACCGGCGCGGGCGCCGTGCTCAACGCCCTGCGCCCCCGGGCGCGCTCGAGCCTCGCCGTCTTCGGCGCCGGCGCCGTCGGACTGGCCGCGGTCGCGGCGGCGGCCCTCGTCGGGGCCGACCCGATCGTGGCCGTCGACGTCGTGCCCGAGCGCCTCGAACGGGCGCGGACCCTCGGCGCGACCGAGGTCGTCGACGCTCGACGCGAGGACGCGGCCCGCGCGCTCGCCGACCTCGCGCCCGGCGGCCTCGACTTCAGCCTCGAGACCACGGGTGCCGCCTCGGTGCTCGCCGTGGCCGTCGGCGCCCTCTCGACGCGCGGCGTGTGCGGCGTGATCGGCGCTGGGGGGAGCCCGGAGATGGTCCTCGACTGGCGCACCGTGCTCAACGGCCGGACGGTGACGGGCATCATCGCTGGCGACAGCGTGCCGGACCTCTTCCTCCCCGAGCTCGTCGCCCTCTACCGCGCCGGTCGCTTCCCGGTCGACTCGCTCATCGAGTACTTCCCGTTCGAGGACATCAACGCCGCGCTCGAGGCGAGCGAGGCCGGGCGGGTCGTGAAGCCGGTCCTGACCTTCTGACGCGGCGAGCACGGCCTGGCCCGGTCGGCGAGGCCGAGCCGGCGCGGCGCTGCCGGACCCTGCCTCAGCGGCCCGCCGAGCCCGGCGTGTCGAAGAAGCCGTCGTTCCCGCAGACCATCGAGTCCCAGGTCCGCCAGAAGTGCCGGATCCCGGCCTCGTCGATCGTGCGCAGCGGGCCGCCCCGCAGCTCGGCGTCGATCCCGCGGGAGATGTCGTTCCAGTCGACGCCGTCGCGCCGGTCGTCGGCCGTCGCCTCGATCCCCCGCTGGATCGCCTCCTGGGCCTCGAGGTCGTCGGGCGTCGCGAGGCCCCCGGGACCGATGAAGCTCACGAGCGTCTTCAGGCGCAGCCCGGTCGTCTCCGCCGGCTCGTCGATCGGCGCGAGCGCCCAGGCGCTCACCTCCGTCCGGTTCGGCGCAACCGGCTCGAGCAGGCGGATGGAGATGCTCTCGATGTCGAACAGCAGCAGGTTCGGGAACATGTACGTCGTGTGGAAGCCGTCCGCGAGGTAGCTCGCGTACTCCTCCCCGAAGCGCTCGACGAGCCGGGCGCGGTTCGCCTCCGTCCTCGCACGCTCCGCCTCGCCGAAGCGAGGCTCCCAGGCCAGCCCGATGCGACCGCCGTGGCCCGCCTGCACCGAGGCCACGTGGTTGTTGTGGATCTCGACGGAGCTCACCTCGTCGGAGGTGGTGAAGCCGGTGGACTTCAGGTACTCGAGGAAGGTGATGTGGCTCGGCGAGAAGTGGTAGCCGTCGGTCGCGTTCTCCACGAGGAGCTTCCAGTTGGCGCGTGCCGTGTAGCGCTGGGTCCCCGGCAGGACGCGCATGCCGACCTCGGACATGTTCGCGACGAGCTCGAAGAACTTCGCCGCCCCCCCGAGGTACTCGGCGAGCGGCGGCGCCTGCTCGTTGAAGGTGATGAAGACGAAGTCGTGGAGGATCTCGAGGCCGGCCACCGGCCGCAGCCCGAGGCGCTCGCGAAAGCCGGAGTCGCTCGGGTAGGCGTCGGGCGAGG
>DATGLP010000031.1 GCA_035294085.1 Acidimicrobiales bacterium
GTTCGGCAGCTCGCTCGCGTGACCGAGGTAGAGCCAGCAGCGGTTCCAGATCTGCGAGCGCTCCCGATCGAAGACCGCCTGGCTGCGGAAGGCGTCGCGATGGACGCGGAAGATGCGCGCCTCGAGATCCTCGTCGATGAACGGGCTCTGGCGCCCGACGAGGGGCGCCGGCACGGCCACGGTCGCCACCTTGCCTCCTCCCGGGACTAGGACTCGCTCGAGCCCCACAGCTGCTGGATCGTGGAGTACACC
The DNA here is from genome assembly GCA_035294085.1 of Acidimicrobiales bacterium. Classification (NCBI taxonomy): domain Bacteria; kingdom Bacillati; phylum Actinomycetota; class Acidimicrobiia; order Acidimicrobiales; species Acidimicrobiales bacterium. The sequence goes on from DATGLP010000031.1 coordinate 253, forward strand.
TTCTGGTTCCAGGAGAACTCGATGACGTTCCCGTCGGGGTCGCGCGCCGCGCAGATGTAGCCGATGTGCTCTGCCATCTCACGCGGCTCCCAGTGGAGCACGCCCATCTGGCGCGCCCGCTCGGCGACGGCGTCGACGTCCTCCTTGTTCGGGAGCTCGATGCCGATGTGGGCGAAGGGGGCGAGCGTCGGGTGGGGCTTGCCCGGCTCGATCCCGAAGTTCGCCGCGGTCTTCGGCTTGAACTCCGAGATGACGAGGACGAAGGGCGTCTCCACCTGCTTGTCGTTCGACAGCCACGCGCCGTAGCCGTCCTCGGTCTCGTGGCGTGCCACGACGACGAGGGGCGTGAGCGTCGTGTAGAACTCGATCGCCCGCTCGAGGTTCGTCACGGGGATCGCGACATGGGTCCAACGGGGCTCAGTGAGCGTTCGCGCCATGGCGCTCCCTCCTCCTCGGCCACTCAGCTCCACGATCCGGCGGGCCGGGCCGGACCCCTCCGATGCCGGCGCGACCGGCAGGCCTCGCCCGGCGCGCGCCGCCGACCGCGGCACCGTACCAGCCGCCCGTCCGGTAGTCAAGCAGATTGCGGGACATGATCTTGTATTGCAAGACAGGCGCCCCTCACGCCCAGTAGCGAACCGCGACGGCGATGCCGAAGGCGACGACGAGCGCGCGCAGCAAGCCGGGCCGGGCGACGCGGGCGAAGCGGCCCCCGAGCGCGCCGCCGACGATGCCCGTGACCGCCATCACGGCGGCGAGCGACCACACGACGTGCCCGGAGAACGCGAGGAAGCAGCTCGCCACGAGGCTGATGACGAGGGAGAGCGCCTGCTTCAGCGCGTTGTTGCGCGCGAGCGTGTCCTCCGAGAACAGCCCGAGGATGGCGAGCAGCATGATGCCGAGGCCGGCGCCGAAGAACCCGCCGTAGACGGCGGCGAGGAACACGCCTGCCCACAGGCCGAGCTCTGGCGGCAGGCGATCCGCTCCCTCGTGCCGCGCCCGGCGTGCGAGCCGGGCGCGCAGGGCGTCCTGCACGACGAGGAGCCCGCACGACGCGAGCAGGAGGAACGGCACCGCAGCACGGAAGGCTCGCGCCGGGATCGAGACGAGGAGGAGCGAACCCGCCAGTCCGCCGAGCGCGGCGAGCACGGACAGCCGGCGCGCCCGGCGCAGCCGGCCCTCGAGGTCGGCCCGCTGCGCGAGGGAGCCGGCGAGGTACCCCGGGGTCAGAGCGACGATGTTCGTCACGTTCGCCCCGACGGCAGGCAGCCCCACCGCCTGCAGGGCCGGGAAGGAGATCAGCGTCCCACCGCCCGCGACGGCGTTGACGAGCCCGGCGAGCAGGCCGGCCCCGGCCGCGACGAGGTAGTGCGCGGCGCTCAGGGCCACCGCTCAGCCGGCGCCTCAGGCCGCGCTCGGGGCGCGGGTGCGCCGACCGGGCGTGAAGACCGCCGGCACGACGTCCCACCCCGTCTGGTTGCCGTGCGAGGGGTAGGCGACGAGGCGATCCGTCAGCACCCGGTAGTCGGGCAGCCGCGCGAGCACCTGGGTGATCATCTCCTGGAACATCGCCCGGGCGAGGTGCGAGCCGACGCAGCGGTGGATGCCGATGCCGAACGAGGCGTGTCGGTTCTTCGGCCGGTCGAGCTGGACCTCGTCGGGGTTCTCGAAGACCGTCTCGTCGAAGTTCGCCGCCACCCACGGCAGCAGGACGCGGTCCCCGACGTGCATCGGGCACCCGCCGACCTCGACGGGCCGGCGGACGGTGCGCGCCATCGACTGGGAGGGGGCGAAGACCCGCAGGAACTCCTCGGTCGCGCTCGGCAGCAGCTCCGGCTCGTCGATGAGGCGCTGGCGCGCCTCGGGGTGCTCCGAGAGCCACACGAGCGTCTGGCCGGTGAGCGAGGTCGTCGTGTCCATCCCCCCGCCGATGAGGAGCTTCACCATCGACAGGATCTCCTCGTCGCTGAGGGGTCGCCCGTCGATCTCCTGCGCACACAGGTAGCTCACGACGTCGTCGCGCGGCTCGCGCCGACGCGCGTCGACGAGGGCCTTGGTCTCCTGCATGATCCAGTCCATGCCCTCGATCCCGCGGCGCTCGCGCTCGGTGCCGGGAGCCGACCCGAAGACGTCGTGCACCGCCTGGGCGAAGCGCGCGTAGTACTCGGCCGGGAAGCCGAGCCAGTTCACCGTCAGCAGCGCCGGGACCGGGCTCGTGAGCTCGTTGATGAAGTCGCACTCCCCGCGCTCGATGAAGGCGTCGATCATCGCCGTCGTGTACTCGGCGATGCGCGGCTTCATCGCCTCGACGGCCGCGGGCGAGAGCAGGTAGTTGAGCATCCGCCGGTAGGGGACGGACTGCGGCGGGTCGAGCTCGATCGGGATCGACGTCTCGGAGTTCCACTGCGGGATGACGATCCCGCCGCGCCCGTCGGGGGTGCGGCCGGAGGAGAAGGTCTCGTCGTCGCGCGCGGCGCGGGCGATGTCCTCGTAGCGGCTCAGGATCCAGAAGCCGCCGTAGGTGTCGGTCCAGGCGACCGGGCAGCGCTGGCGCAGCTCCCGGTAGGCGGCGACGGCGGGGAAGTCGGGCGCGTGGTGGTCGAACTCGACCTTCGGCTGTCGCTCGTTGCTCATCTCGCACCTCCCGCAGGCTCGCCGACCAGGATACGTTGCGCGGCGCCGCCGTTCAACGAATCGCGACAGCGTCTCTCGAAGCGAGATAGGGCGCTCACGGGAGCGGCGCGGGGTCGAGGAAGCGCGCGAGCACGTTGCGGGTGATGCGCGCGATCGCGCCGTCGTGCTCGAGCGCGCCGCACCAGGCGATCGACCCGGTCGAGAACACGGCACCGCCGCCCGGCTTGACGAGGTAGACGACGTCCGCGCGGGCGTCGGGGTCGAGGAGGGCGCTCGTCCCGGCGACCGTGAAGGGGATCTCCTCGACGCAGCGCCGGTAGGACTCGTCGAGCCCCTCGCTCGTGGCGAGCACGAGCGCGTCGGGCGGGCTGCCGAGGCTCGCGTCGTAGCGGTCGAGCTCCTGGCCGACGGCGCCGCCGCCGATCGCGCCGGCGTGCCCGAACGTCTCGCCCTCGACGCCCGCGAAGATGAAGGCGACGCGCTCGTCGTAGCTGTCGGGCAGGCGGCGGTAGTAGCCGGAGACGTCGAAGCCCTGGCAGGCGTAGCCGACGCCGGTGAGCCGCTGCGGCGGCCGGCCGAGGTGCCGCCACATCCCGCCGAGCTCGCCGGTGAAGGCGAGGTGGACCTCGCCGGGGGCCGAGTCCCACGCCCGCGAGCCGGCGTGGCCCCGCCGCACCTCGATGACGTGCGGGCGCTCCCGGTCGAAGGCGATGCGCCAGTAGTAGCCGTTGGCGCCGATGTACACGAGGCGGCCGCCGCCGTCGAGGTAGCCCTCGAGGGCGTCGAGCATGCGTGTCGAGTAGTACTCCGGGTGCGTCCCGCTCACGACCGCCCGGTAGGGGGCGAGGAGGCGGGTGCCCTCGAGCTCGAGGTCCTCGTCGGTGGCGACGTCGTACGGGATCCCCTCCGCATCCAGCCACGACAGCAGGTTGAGGTCTGCCGGCAGCTGCCAGGGCCCGATGTGGTAGCGGTGCGTCGGGCGCATGTTGAGCAGCGGCCGAAGACGCGAGGAGTACGCGACGCCGCTCCCGTCGAGGTGGACGTCGTAGCAGGAGAGCCCCCACTCCCGGTGCTCGTGGAGGACGAGGTCGTCCTCGTAGAGCACCGGCGTCGCTCCCGCGACCGCCTGGCACAGCTGGCCGTCGCTCACCGGGTGGTCGTTCGCGTAGGCGAGGTAGCTCGCCGTCGGCACGAGGACGAGGAGGTCGGCGCTGGGCGCGCCCCGAGGGCGCACGAACACGGGGACCCGCTCGACGAGGCCCTCGCCCGCGAGCCGCACGGCGTAGGCGCCGGAGGGCAGGTCCGTGGGCAGCTCGACGCGCAGCGTCTCCTCCCAGCGGCAGTCGTCGAGGTCGTCGCTGTGGAAGTGGATCGCCCCGTACTGGCGCGGCGCCAGCCGGAAGTCCTGCTCGCGACCGTCCCAGGCGTGGCCGGTCACCGCGAGCATCGGCGTGTTGACGAGACGGCCCTCGAGGCTCGGATCCGGGCGCGCCGGGACGGCGACGCCCGACGCGCAGCCGCCGGCGAGCGCCTCCTCGAAGTCCCAGCGGGCGAGCAGGCGCCCGCCGAGCGCCTCGAGGTCGCCCGCCACCGCCGCGAGCAGCGCCTCGTCGAGCGGGCCCGCGGCGAGCGTCGGCGCCTCGAGCTTGCCGTCGAGGCACTCCGTCCACGCCGCCGGCGAGCCGTCCAGGCTCGCCGCGATGGCGAGCGGGGCCTCGAGGAGGCCGTCGAGCGGCGCGGGGGCACTCGACTCGGCGCGCGTCGCGACCACCGCGCTCGAGGGGGCGACCCGCCAGGAGGCGCTCGCCGGCAGCGGCTGCGCCTCCACGGCGAGCCCGCCAGCCGGGTCGAAGCGCGCCGCCACCGCGTACCACGCGCCGGCGACGAGCGGCGCGCCGGTGCGCGCCGAGCAGGCGCCGCCGGGCCCGTTCGCCTCGGCGAGCACGCGGCCCTCGGCATCCAGCCCGAGCCACCAGCGCGACGTGCCGTCGTCCTGGGCGAAGAGCGCCTGGCGGCGACCGAGGCGCGTCGGCATGAGCGCGCAGGCGGCGGCGAACGCGCCCGCCGGCCAGCGGCGGGCCGCACCCTCGACGACGACGCACGATCCCGGGCGCGTCACCTGCGGGCGCACGACGGCCTCGCCGAGGTCGGCCACGACCTGCTCGCGCACCTGCCCGGTGGCGTCGCACGCCCCGAGCCGCACGAGCTGCACGTCCGCCCGCAGCGTCGCGTGGGCAGCGGCCATCACCGTCACCACCTCACCGGCGCGGGCCGTGAGGCGGTCCGCGTACCCGGCGAGGTAGGGCCGCTCAGCCACCGCGGGAACCTCCGACGAGGCCCGCCTCCTCGAGGCGTCGCAGGAACAGGGCGTGGCGCGCCTCGTCCTCGCTGCGGTAGACGTCGCTGCCCACCGGCTCGTGCGGTTCGCCCTGGCGGCCCGAGAGGCGCACGACGCGCCACTCGCGGCCGGGGACGCTCGCCACGAGGGCGAGCTTGCCCGCGACGGGGGCCTGGCGGAGGAAGGCGAGGACCTCGGCGAGGGCGGGCGAGTGGTGGCCGACAGGCCGCCGCCGATGCTCCTCGATCAGCGCCTCGTCGACGAGTCCCGCGAGGTAGGCACGGATCCGGGCCTCCTGCAGGGCGCGCGCCGGCGCGCCGCGGTCACCGGCCTCACCGATGCGCACGACGCCTCGACGCGTCCTCGCACGAACCCCCGGCGCGCCGCGCCCGGCCGATGCGCCGGTCAGCTCGCCGAGGCGACCGCACCGCGCCAGGGCAGCGGCTCGACGGCCTCGCCGCCGACGACCGTCCAGCGCGGCTCGAGGCGATGCACCGGCCGCGTGTTGCCCGCGGCGTCGAAGAGCTCGTCCGCGGCCTCGAGGCGCTCGAAGACGCTGAGGTGCGCGGGCCCGCCGACCTCGAGCCGCCCGTAGCCCTCGTCCCACAGGCCGAGGAGCCGGGCGGGCGCCGCCGTCGCCCGCTCGAGGACGTCGTCGAGGTCCATGCCGAGCGCCACGAGCTTCGACATCGTGGTGAGCAGGTCGAAGACCGGGCCGTTCCAGTTGCGGTAGCTCGTGTCCGAGCAGACGACATCGGGGAGGAAGCCCTGCTCGATCGCGGGCCCCGCCACGAGGTAGCTGAAGTTGCTCTTGCCGTGGGCGCACTCGAAGCGCACGCCGCGCTCGCGGGCCTCGAGCACCGAGGGCCGCACCTTGCCGTCCTCGTCGAGGATGTTCTCCTCCTTGCCGGTGTAGCAGTGGGCGACGACGTCGCCGGGACGGAGCCGGGCGAGGATCTCGTCGAGGCTCGGCGCCGTCTCGCCGATGTGGACGAGCAGCGGCACCCCGGCGCGCTCGCCGACCGCCACCGCCTGCTCGAGCAGGGCCAGCGCCTCCGGCGCCCGGGTGCCGACCACGTCGGTCGACATCCGGATCTTGAGCCCCCGGACGACGTCGCGGTTCGCCGCCGCGGTCTCGACGGCGTCGTCGGCCACGAGCGTCGCCGGGTTGAGGAGCTCGCCGAAGCGGAAGTCGATGAGCCCGAGCACCGAGACGTTGAGGAAGCTGCAGATCCGCAGGCGGGTCGGCTCGACGACGAAGCGCCGGAAGGCGGCGAAGGTCGAGGCGCCGGCCGTCCCCGCGTCCGCCGCCGCCACGACGCCACGGCGCAGGTGGGCCTCGTCCGCCGGCGCGCCCACCTTCGAGACGGGCCAGAAGATGTGGGTGTGGCTGTCGACGAGGCCGGGCGAGACGTAGCACCCGCGGCAGTCGAGGACCGACCGGGCGCCGGCGGACAGACCCGTGTCGATGGCGACGATCCGCCCCGCGGCGACCGCGACGTCCGCCTCCGCGTCGAGCCCCGACGCGGGGTCCCGAACCCGGCCCCCGACGAGGACGAGGTCGTAGTCGTTTGCCATGTCACTCCTTCGTCGCTTCGGGCACGGCCCCCCAGCCGGTGCCCACCGGTTCACCCGCCCGAGCAGCCGACCCGTGCCAGCTCGGCGACCTCGCTGCGCAGCGGCTCGCGCCCACCGATCGACACCTCGACGACGTCGCCCGGGACGAGGTAGGCGCCGAGGTCCTCGCCGGTGCCCGCCGGGGTGCCCGTCAGGACGACGTCCCCGGGCCGCAGCACGACGTAGCGCGAGAGGAGCGCCAGCAGCTCGCCGACGGGCAGGATCATCCCGTCGGCCCGGTCGCGCTGGCGCAGCTCGCCGTTGACGTGGGTCTCGACGGTCACGGCGCCGAGGCCGCCGAGCTCGCTCGGCTCGAAGAACTCGCTCGCCAGCTGGCCGAAGCTCGGAAAGCTCTTCGCCAGCGTCGGGCTGCCGGTGTGGCGCATCACGTCGCGCGCCGTGACGTCGTTCGCGGCCGCGACCGCCGCGACCGCCGCTTCGGCGGCGCGCGCGTCGGCCTCGAACAGCGGCGCCCCGACCACGACGGCGATCTCGCCCTCGTAGTCCACGCAGCTCGGGGCGGCCTGCGGCACGACGACCGGCTCGCCGGGCTGCGCGAGCGCCGAGGGCGCCTTGGCGAACAGCACCGGGTGCTCGGGGAGCTTGCGTCCGGTGGCGCGCTGCTTCGAGTGGTAGTTGAGCCCGATCCCCCACACGGTCGCCGAGGAACCGACGAGGCTCGCGCGCGCGACCTGCTCGGAGGCCACGCGCTCGCGTGCGGGCGCGCGGGCGAGGTCGGCGAGCGTCCCGCCGGCCGCAAGGTGCGCGGCGAGGCTCGGCGCGTCGAGGGCGAGGAGCGCGACCGTCCCGTCCTCCTCGACCCGACCGATCCCCCCGGCGAGCGCGAGGTAGGCCACGTCAGCCCCCCCCGCCCGGGCTCGCCGGGGCGCTCGCGCCCGCCATCCAGGCGAGCAGGTGGCGGTAGTCGCTCCGGGCGGGCGCGAAGACGTCGAGGTTCTGCACCGGCTCCGCGCCCGCCGGCTCGATGTAGTGCTCCTCGCCCGCTGGGATGAGCAGGAGCGAGCCTGGCCCGACCTCGTGGCCGACCCCGGCGATGTGGTAGCGGGCCCGCCCCGAGAGGATGAGGGCGATCTGGTCGAAGCCCTCGTGGGTGTGCGGCGCCGGATCCATCTCCGGCGCGATCTCGTTCAGCACGAGGATGACGTCCTCGGTCCCGAAGGCGCGGCGCGTCACGCCCCGCCGTACCTGCTCGAACGGGATGCTGTCCCAGGTGGCGACGACTGCCCGCCTCGCGCTCGTGGTCATCCCGTCTCCCTCGTGGCTCCTGCGGCCGGGCCGGTCCCCCCGGTTCCGTCTCGTTTTGTGGGACCGCCTCTTGCCATGTAAGTCTCGTCGGGCGTCCGGGAGGGTGTCAAGCGTCGCCGGCCGCCTCGACGCCCGGCTCCAGGGCGTAGGCGAGGGCGACCGTCGCGTAGATGCGCGCCGCGTCGACGAGGTCGGCGAGGCGCAGCGCCTCGACCCCCGAAGGGTGCGCGACCGGCGTCGGCCCGACGCGCGCCGTCTCGATCCCGGCCGCCCGCAGCACCACGCCGTCGGTCGACCCGGTCCAGCGCTCGACGGGACGCGGCGGCACCTTGCGGACCTGCTCGTACGCGGCCCGCGCCAGCCGCACGATGCGCGCCCGGGGGTCGGTGCGCTGCGAGGGCGCCGCCTCGAGGACCTCGACCCGCACCGAGACCTCGGCGTGCCGGGCGCGCCCGAGGGCCTCGCGCACGGCCGCCTCCACCTCGCCGGCGAGCGTGCCCGCGTCGTCGCCCGGGGCGAGCACCGCGTAGGCGTACAGCTCCGCCAGCGCGCCGAAGAGATCCGGCTTGTACGGCAGCCCGGTGCACGCCGCGCCGACGCCGAGCTCCCGACCGGCCTGCGACCCGGCCGGCAGGTCCCGAGCGAGGAAGCGGGTGCGCGCCGCCTCGACGCCGGCGACCGCCGCGCCGAGCGCGGCGGGCACCCCCCCGTGGGCGAGGGCGGCCGTGCGGGACATGACGAGGCCACCGGGCCCGGCGAGCGAGACGACGAGGAAGGCGGCCCCGGGCTCCTCGTGGAGGACGGCCGGTGGGCCGGCCTTCGCCACGAGCGCCGCGCTCGGGCGCGCGCCGGCGAGGAAGCGGCGCACGCCGGCGCCCGCCCCGCCCGCGGGGACCCCCGGCGCGAAGCGCAGCGAGGCCGGCGCGGCGCGGTGGGTCCCCCCGGCGGCGAGCAGCAGCGTCGCACCCCCGGGCGCGTCGCGGAGCAGGGGCGCCGCCGCCGCGAAGCCGAGGAGCGCGGCGACGGCGGGACCCTTCGCCACCGCGACGCCGCGCCCGACGAGCAGGTCGCCCTCGCGCGCGAGGCCGGTGCCCGGGTCCTCGGGCGCGGCGAACCGGTCGAGCACCGGGTCGCCCGAGAGCGAGGTGTCGAGGTGGCTGTAGAGGAGCAGGCGGCCCCCTCGCCCCGTTCCGACCTCGGCGACGAGGTTCGCGCGCCCGGGGGCGAAGCGCTCGAGCCGCACGGTCGCGCCCGGGCAGCGCTCGACGAGGTGCTGCGCGAGGTGCTCGGCGAGGGCCTCCTCGGCGCCGGCCGGGCTCGGGATCGCCATCGCCTCCCCGAGGAGCGCCTCCAGCTCCCCGGCGTCGACCGCCCGCTCGGGCAGCACCACGTGCTAGGTGAGCCCCCAGTCGTCGGCGGCCGCCCGCCACACGTCGATGTTGCGGGGGTCGGCCGACATGCGCCTCGGCACGTGGGTCTCGTGCTGCTCGGGGGTGAACACGACGTGGCCGTCGCACAGCTCGATCGGCGGCCCGAACCTCGGGACCTCCATGTAGAAGGCGATCGAGCGAGACGCCGAGTGGTTGACGAGCCCCGACGGGCACGGGATCTTCTTGTAGCGAGCCTTGGCGAAGCCGCGCATCACGTGGTCGAAGCTCTTCATCATGAAGCAGATGTGCGCCACCTCGACCTTGTCGGCGAGGCGCAGGGCGATCGAGTGGTGGTAGCGGTCCTCGCCGCGCAGGAAGGCGCTCCGGAAGGCGATGAAGTCCGAGGGGAGGAAGCCGAGCACCTCGGTGTAGAAGGCGAGCGACTTCTCGAACTCCGGCGTCCCGAGGAAGGGGTGGACGATGTCGACGGGCCGGATCTCGACGAAGGGGGGCTCGGCGAAGACCTGGAACTCGTGGACGAACTCGAGCCGGATGCCGTTCGGGTCGGTCGTCGCGAAGCCGTCCGTGATGACCGGGCGCATCGCGTCGTCGATCGGGAGTACGGGGTAGCCCGCGCCGGTGAGCCGGGACCTCAGGTCCTCGAGATGCTCGGCGCTCTCCGCGCTGAAGCCGAGGGCGAGCACCTCCATCTCCGACAGCGAGCGGTCCTCGCGCAGCTCGATGCAGTGGTGGTCGATGTCGGCCCGGAGCGTCACCCGGCCCGGCTCGACGTCGACCGGGGTGAGGCCGACGACGTACTCGTAGAACTCCTGCGCCGGCGCGAGCTCGGGCACCGCGATCCGGGCGTACTCGAATCCGTAGGGGGCTCTCGGCCTCATGTCCCCGCCTCCCTCCGCCAGCGCTCGGCGGTCCGTCCGTCTACAAGATGAAGCTGAGGCGCGTCCCCGGGCGCACGGCCTCGGTGAGCAGCACCGCCCGCCGCAGCGCGAACCGGAGGCGGCCGTCCACGAGCACGAGGCGGTGCTCGTAGCGGCCGACGTAGGGGTCGAGCAGCCCGTCGCGCATCCGGTGCACGATGAAGTTCGCCCGCACCGCGAGCTCGTCGCCCTCGAGTGCGAGCCGGACGTTGGAGATCAGCCGGTGGGTGTGCGAGGGGGGGTTCTCGGCGTGCGCGTTCTTGCTCTTCATGCGCGTGATGCGCGCCTGCAGCAGGTCCCAGTCGTCGGCGATGAAGTACTGCGCCTCCCGGCCGGAGTGCCCGTCCACGTCGAAGGTGGGCACCTCGTAGCGCGCCCCCGGCACGAAGAGCGCGAGCCAGTCGTCCCAGCGCCAGGCCGACAGGAGCTCGGCCTCGTCGTAGAGGAACTCCTCGACGACCGGCCGCGTCACCTCGTCGAGCGCGGCCAAGGTAGCGATCGCCATCACACCTCCTGCGTGCCCGTCACGAGCCCGTTCCAGCGGCGCCAGAAGTGGCGCACGCGGCCCTCGTCGATCGTCCGCACCGGGCCGCCCTCCGCCTCGAGCGCGATCCCACGCGAGACGTCGTTCCAGTCGACCCCCCGGCGCGGGTCCCCCGCCGTCGCCTCGATGGCGCGCTGGATCGCCTCCTGGGCCTCGAGGTCGTCGGGCGTCGCGAGGCCGCCGGGACCGATGAAGCTCGCCAGGATCTTCAGCCGCAGGTCGGTGGCCTCCGGGGGCTCGTCGCGGGGCGCCAGCGCGAAGGCGGAGATCTCCGTCAGGTTCGGCGCGACCGGCTCGAGCAGGCGGATCGAGATCCCCTCGATGTCGAACAGCAGCAGGTTCGGGAACATGAAGAGCGTGCGGCTGTAGTCGGCGATGAGCGAGGCGCGCTCGCGGTCCAGCCGGGCGAAGAGCGCCTGGCGGTTCGCCTCGATGCGGGCCCGCTCGGCCTCGCCGAAGCGGGGCTCCCAGTCGAACCCCACCCGCCCCGAGTGGCCGTTCTGGATCCCGACGACGTGGCCCCGGTCCAGCTTGAGTCCGCGCCCGCCCTCGTCGGAGGTGGTGAAGCCGGTGGACTTCAGGTACTCGAGGAAGGTGATGTGGCTCGGCGAGAAGTGGTAGCCGTCCATCGCGTTCTCGACGCCGAGCTTCCAGTTGGCGCGCGAGAAGTAGCGCTGGGTCCCCGGCAGGACGCGCATCCCAGCCGGCGAGTGGTCGGCGACGAGCCCGAGGTAGTAGGCGGCGTCCCCGAGGTACTCGGCGAGCGGCGGCGCCTGCTCGTTGAAGGTGATGAAGACGAAGTCGTGGAGGATCTCGAGGCCGGCCACCGGCCGCAGCCCGAGGCGCTCGCGAAAGCCGGAGTCGCTCGGGTAGGCGTCGGGCGAGG